>NZ_JBEPKA010000008.1:0-139414 GCF_040496015.1 Agromyces litoreus | reverse complement strand
GGCACGACCGCGATCTGGTTCACGCCGAGCTTCAAGAACAAGCCGGTGCAGGGCGAGGGCGCGAACGCCAGCGCCGGCTACCACGGGTACTGGATCACCGACTTCACGCAGATCGACCCGCACCTCGGCACCAACGCGGAGCTGGAGGCGCTGATCGACGAGGCCCACGCCAAGGGCATCAAGATCTACTTCGACATCATCACCAACCACACCGCCGACGTGATCTCGTACGCCGAGGGGCAGTACTCCTACGTCGACAAGGCGACGAGCCCGTACACGGATGCCGCAGGGCAGGAGTTCGACCCCAGCGCGATCGCCGGCAGCGCCGACTTCCCGGACCTCGACGCGGAGACGAGCTTCCCGTACACGCCGGTCATCGCGTCGGAGGAGGCGGACCTCAAGGTCCCCGCATGGCTGAACGACCCGACGGTCTACCACAACCGCGGTGACTCCACGTGGGAGGGCGAGTCCGTCACGTTCGGCGACTTCGTGGGCCTCGACGACCTCATGACCGAGGACCCGACCGTTGTCGACGGCTTCGTCGACGTGTACCAGGGGTGGGTCGACCTCGGCATCGACGGCTTCCGCATCGACACCGCGAAGCACGTGAACTTCGAGTTCTGGGAGACCTGGTCGACCGAGGTGCTCGACTACGCCCACGCCGCCGGCAAGCCCGACTTCTTCATGTTCGGCGAGGTCTACGACGCCGACCCGGCGAAGCTCTCGCCGTACGTGCGCGGCACCGACATGAACTCGGTGCTCGACTTCACCTTCCAGTCGCAGGCCGTCTCGTATGCCGCGGGCAACTCGGCGAAGAATCTCCAGTCGCTGTTCGCCGGCGACGACTACTACACGACGCCCGACACCTCCTCGACCGCCCTGCCGACCTTCCTCGGCAACCACGACATGGGACGCGTCGGCTACTTCCTCGCCTCGACCGGCGACGCGGTGCAGCGTGACGAGCTCGCGCACGAGCTCATGTTCCTCACGCGCGGCCAGCCGGTCGTGTACTACGGCGACGAGCAGGGCTTCGCCGGCACGGGCGGCGACAAGGACGCGCGCCAGACGCTCTTCGCCACGCAGGTCGCCGAGTACGCGAACCAGCCGCTCGTCACCGGCGAGACCCTCGGCAGCGTCGACCGGTACGACACCGCGGCGCCGCTGTACGGGCACATCGCGGCGCTGGCCGCGCTCCGCGACGCGCACCCGGCGCTCGACCAGGGCGCGCAGATCGAGCGCTACGTGGCCGACGGCGCGGGCGTCTACGCCTTCAGCCGCGTCGACCGCGACGAGAAGGTCGAGTACCTCGTCGCCGTCAACAACGCCGCGTCGGCCCAGGCGGTCGAGATCCCCACGCTCACCGCGGACGGCGCGTTCACGCCGCTCTACGGCGCGGACGGCCCCGCCGTCGTCGCGAACGCCGACGGGGTGCTCTCGGTCGAGGTCCCGGCGCTCGGCGCGATCGTCTGGACGGCCGACCGCGAGGTGACCGCTCCGGACGCGGCATCCGCGATCACCGTCGACGTGCCGGCGGCCGGCGCCGGCGTGACGGGCACGACGCCCGTCGGCGCCGACGTCGACGACGCCACCTGGCAGGAGACGAGCTTCGCCTGGCGCGTGGCGGGCTCCGACGAGTGGACGTCGCTCGGCACCGCCGAGGACACCACGCCGCGCGTCTTCCACGACACCGCGGGCCTTGCGAACGGCACGCTCCTCGAGTACCGCGCCGTGTCGACGGATGCCGCGGGCAACCGCGCCGCCGCGTCGACGTACGCGTCGGTCGGCAACGCCGTCTCGCTCGTCGTGGAGGAGGAGCCCGAGACCGAGATCGACCTGGTCACGATCCCCGGCAACCACAACTCCGAGATGGGGTGCGCGGGCGACTGGGCCCCGGGCTGCGAGATCGCGAAGCTGACCAAGCGCGCCGACGGCATCTACGCCGGCACGTTCGACATCCCCGCCGGCACCTACGAGTACAAGGTCGCGATCAACGGCAGTTGGGACCTCAACTACGGCGCGAACGGCGAGCAGAACGGGCCGAACGTCACGTACACGACCGAGGGCGGGCCGGTGACGTTCTACTTCGACCCGCGCACCAACGTGTTCTCGTCGAGCGCCGAGGGGCCGATCGTCACCCTGCCGGGCAACCTGCAGGACGAGCTCGGATGCCCGGGCGACTGGCAGCCGGGCTGCATGGTCACCTTCGCGCAGGACGGCGACAAGGACGGCGTCTACGAGTTCTCGACCGACCAGCTGCCCACCGGGAACTACGAGGTGAAGGTCGCCCACGGCCTCTCGTGGGATGAGAACTACGGTGCCGACGGCGTGCGGAACGGACCGAACATCACCTTCAGCGCGGTCTCCGGCAAGCTCGTGGAGTTCCGGTACACGCTCGCCACGCACGTCCTCGAGGTCGTCGTCGCGGACCCGCCGCTCGCCGGCACCGGCACGCAGCGCGCGTACTGGCTCGACGCCGACACGCTCGCCTGGCCGCCGTCGCTGCTCGGCGGCGCGGACCCCGCGGACCTGACCTGGACGCTCGAGCACGCGGCGGACGCCGGCCTCGCGGTCGCGGACGGCGCCGTCACCGGCGGCGGCGAGGCCGTCGCCCTCGAGGTCGACCCCGCGGGCATCGGCGAGGAGCTCGCGGCGACCTTCCCGCACCTCGCGGGCCACGTGGCGCTCCGGCCGGTCGGACTCGACCGCGCCGACGTCGCGTCGCTCGTGACCGAGGAGCTGCAGGTCGCCCAGCGCGACGGCGACGCGCTCACCGCGTTCACCGGCGTGCAGCTGCCCGGCGTGCTCGACGACCTCTACGCGGAGGCCCTCGTCGACGCTGAGCTCGGCACGTCGTGGAACGGCGACGAGCCGACCCTGACGGTGTGGGCGCCGACCGCGCGGTCGGTCTCGCTGCAGCTGTGGGACGGCGGATCCACCGCCGACGCGCAGGTGCTCCCGGCCGCCTTCGATGCCGCCACGGGCGCATGGTCCGTCGCGGACGAGGCGATCGAGCAGGGCAGCGAGTACCGCTGGCTCGTCGAGGTGTTCGCACCGACGACGGGGGCGATCGAGACCAACTCGGTGACCGACCCCTACTCAGCGGCGCTCACCGTGAACTCGACCCGCACGGTCGTCGTCGACCTCGACGACCCGGCGCTCGCGCCCGAGCTGTGGGCCGGCACGCCCGCCCCGTCGGTCGAGCGCTCGGTCGACCGGGCGATCTACGAGCTGCACGTGCGCGACTTCTCGATCACCGATGAGACGGTGCCCGAGGAGGAGCGCGGCACGTACCGTGCCTTCACGCGCGACAGTGCCGGCGCCGCGCAGCTGCGCGAACTCGCCGCGGCGGGCATCAACACGGTGCACCTGCTGCCGACGTTCGACATCGCGACCATCGAGGAGCGCCGCGACCAGCAGGCGACCCCCGACTGCGACCTCGAGTCGTTCGGTCCGGCGTCCGAGGAGCAGCAGGCCTGCATCGCCGCCATCCGCGACCTCGACGGATTCAACTGGGGGTACGACCCGTACCACTTCCAGGCCCCCGAGGGTTCGTACGCGGTCGACCCGGAGGGCGGTGCGCGCGTGTCCGAGTTCCGGGAGATGGTCGGCGCCCTGCACGCCACCGGCCTGCAGGTCGTGCTCGACGAGGTGTACAACCACACCGCCCAGTCCGGCCAGGGCGAGAAGTCGGTGCTCGACCGGCTCGTGCCCGGCTACTACCACCGCCTGAACGCGGTCGGCGGCGTCGAGACCTCGACCTGCTGCCAGAACGTGGCCACCGAGCACGAGGTCGCCGAGAAGCTCATGGTCGACTCGGTCGTCCTCTGGGCGAGCGAGTACAAGGTCGACGGCTTCCGCTTCGACCTGATGGGTCACCACTCGAAGGAGAACATGCTCGCGATCCGCGCGGCCCTCGACGAGCTCACGCTCGAGGAGGACGGCGTCGACGGATCGAAGGTGTTCCTCTACGGCGAGGGCTGGAACTTCGGCGAGGTCGCGGACAACGCGCAGTTCGAGCAGGCCAGCCAGGGCCAGCTCGGCGGCACCGGGATCGCGACGTTCAACGACCGGCTGCGCGACGGCGTGCACGGCGGCAGCCCGGTCGCCGGCGACTCGAAGTACGAGCAGGGCTTCGGCACCGGCCTCGCGGGCGAGCCGAACGGCCTGCCGGTGCGCGAGGGGATCCGCGACCTCGGCCAGCAGACCGACCTGGTGAAGGTGGGGCTCGCCGGCAACCTCCGCGGCATCGAGCTCGTCGGCTCCGACGGGGTGCTCAAGACGGGCGCCGAGGTGGACTACAACGGCTCGCCGGCCGGCTACGCCGACCAGCCCGACGAGGTCATCAACTACGTCGACGCGCACGACAACGAGACGCTCTTCGACCTCGGGGTGCTGAAGCTGCCGCAGGAGACGTCGATGGCCGACCGAATCCGGATGAACACGCTGTCGCTCGCGACCGCGACGTTCTCGCAGAGCCCGTCGTTCTGGCACGCCGGCACCGAGCTGCTCCGCTCGAAGTCGCTCGACCGGAACAGCTACAACTCGGGCGACTGGTTCAACCGGATCGACTGGACCGGCCAGGAGTCGACCTTCGGCTCGGGCCTGCCGATGGAGGCCGACAACGCGGACCACTGGCCCGTCATGGCCGAGCGGCTCGCCGACCCGGCGCTGGAGCCCACGGCGGAGGACATCGCGGCTGCCGAGGCGGCCGCGCTCGACCTGCTGCGCGTGCGCTCGAACGTGGGCCTGCTCCAGCTGGGTTCTGCGGACCTCATCGAGCAGAAGGTGTCGTTCCCGAACAGCGGGGCGGATGCCACGCCCGGCCTCATCGTGATGCTCATCGACGACCTCGTCGGCGACGACGTGGACCCGTCGCTCGAGGGCGCGCTGGTCGTGTTCAACGCGTCGCCCGAGGTGATCACGGAGCAGGTCGACGGCCTCGCCGGTCGCGACTTCAAGCTCGCCAAGGCGCTCCGCGACGGCGTCGACGAGGTCGTCAAGGAGACGAAGTGGAAGGCGAAGACCGGGACGCTGACGATCCCGGCGCGCACCGCGGCCGTGCTCGTGAGCGACCAGAAGAAGTCGGCCGCCGCGAGCGGCGCGGCCGCGGCGTCGCCGTCGGGCGTGCAGGCGGTGGCCGGCTCGCCGGCCGCCGGGCGGAGCCCGATCGTGCGACTCGATGCCGCGTCGGTGCAGGGCGGCACGACGCTCGCGATCACGGGCGCCGGGTTCCAGGAGGGCGAGCTCGTCCAGGCGTGGCTGCACTCGACGCCGCGCCTGCTCCAGGCCCGGTCCGCGGGGGCCGACGGGTCGGTCGTCTTCGAGGTGACCGTCCCGGCCGGCATCGAGACCGGCGCGCACCACGTGCGACTCGTCGGCGTCGAGTCCGGCACCGAGGCGGTCGCCGCGCTGACCGTGGCCGGTCCGCTCGGGCTCACCGGGCTGCAGCTCACCCTGGCGGGGCTGCTCGCCGCGGCGCTGCTCGCGGCCGGCGGCCTGCTCGTCGCACCCCGGTTGCGTCCGTCGCGACGCGACGGCTGATCCCGTCCGGGGCGGAGCCGGTGTGCGTCGCTCCGCCTCGGACGGCACCGGCTCCTCCGGGTCCCCACGGAGTCGAGTCGGACGACGATGCCCGGCGGCCCCAGGCCGCCGGGCATCTCGTGTGCTCGCGGGACGTCAGCCGCCGAAGCCGACCCCGCACGCCTCGTAGGCGCCGAAGATGATGGTGCCGTAGGCGTCGAAGATCTCGTCGATGCCCTGCCCGTCGGAACTCTTCCCCTCGTGGGGGTTGTTGGAGCCGATCGTGCCGCCCTGGCCGTTCGCGCCCTTCACGTGGATCGTGAAGCTCGCGGGGCCCCCGGCGCCGTAGTACTCGCCGAGGACGCACTCGGCGAGGTCGGGCGGGAGTTCGCCGGCCACCTCGTCGGCCACGACGATCGTGTACCAGGCCTGGGAGTTCGACGCTCCCGCGTTGCCCTTGTCCGAGCGGTTGGCGTTGTAGCACTCGTGCGCGTACGCGGCCATGCCGCTGCCGAGCGAGAGGGCGGCGGCGAGGCCTACGCCCGCGCCGACCTTCACCATGGTTCTCGAGAACATCCTTGCTCCCCTTCGATACGGGTTCGAGCACCCGCGATTCGGATGCCCGCTCCGACGATGCCCCCCGACGACCCGTCGAGCCTCAGGGTGCTCCCGTACCTTCGCGTCGAGCGACCCCCAGAAGGCGGGGCAGATCGCACGCTCGCCGTCACCCACGACCCGGCCGTGCGGGCGGACGACCACGCGGGGCCCGGGGGATGTCAGCTCGACGGCGTCTCGCGCGCGAGCAGGTCATGGCAGCGCTCGAGGCGCGCCAGCCACCACGCCGTGCGCTCCTCGTCGGCGGCGTGACGGTCGAGCAGGGCGGCGTCCGGCTCGACGCGGCGGACGGCGATCGAACCGTCGGCCGGGACCAGCGGATCGCGCGTGACGTCCGCCGCGAGCAGCGACGCGGTCCCCAACCCGCAGTCGTAGTCGAGGTCGGGCACCGCGGCCGCCAGGTGCGCTCCCATCGCGAGGCCGACGCTCGTGTCGAGCGCGCTCGAGACCACGATCGGCAACCCGGCCCGGCCGACGACGTCGAGCGCGCGACGGATGCCGCCGAGCGGCGCGGCCTTCACGACGAGGAGGTCGGCCGCGCCGGCCTCCGCCACGGCGAGCGGGTCGTGGGCCCGGCGCACGCTCTCGTCGGCGGCGATCGGGATGCCCATGTACTTCGTGCGATCGCGGATCTCCGCGAGCTCGTCGACCGTCGGGCACGGCTGCTCGACGTACTCCAGGTCGAACGGCGCGAGCTCGTGGATGGCGTGCTCGGCCTGGTCGAGGTTCCACCCGCCGTTCGCGTCGATGCGGATGCGCCCCTCCGGCCCCATCGCGCGGCGGACCGCGCCCACGCGCGCGACGTCCTGCGCGAGGGTGCCGTCGGGCGCGGCGACCTTCACCTTGGCGGTCCGGCACCCCGGGAACCGGTCGAGCACCGCCGCCACCGCATCGGCGTCGACCGCGGGCACCGTCGCATTCACCCGGATGCGGTCGCGGCGGGGTGCCGGCGGGGCGTGCCATCCGAAGTCGATGGCGGCGGCGAGCCAGGTCGACGCCTCCTCGTCGCCGTACTCGGCGAAGGGCGCGAACTCGGTCCAGCCCTCCGGACCCTCGACGAGCACGGCCTCGCGCACGTCGATGCCGCGGAACCGCGTGACCAGCGGCAGCGCCACGACCCGGGCGGTGGCGAGCACGTCGTGCAGGGGCGGCAGGGCGTCGGCGCTCATGCGACGAGTCTGCCACCGTCGGGCGGGCGCGGGTGGGGGCGACCTCGGAAGTAGGCTGGTGGGCATGGCGCACGAGGTGTCGGAACTGTTCGATCCGAGCGAATGGGTGGATGCCGCGGCATCCGTCGGCGGGCTCACCGACCTCACCTACCACCACTCCACCGACGGCCGGATCGCCCGGGTCGCGTTCGACCGGCCGGAGGTGCGCAACGCGTTCCGCCCGCACTCGGTCGACGAGCTGCACCGCGCGCTCGAGGACGCCCGCACGAACCCGCGCATCGGCGTCGTCCTGCTCACGGGCAACGGGCCGAGCCCGAAGGACGGCGGGTGGGCGTTCTGCTCGGGCGGCGACCAGCGCATCCGCGGTCGCGACGGCTACCAGTACTCCTCCGCCGAGGGCGAGGTGGTGCGCGACCCGGCCGCGGCGGCGGCGACCGGCCGACTGCACATCCTCGAGGTGCAGCGGCTCATCCGCTTCATGCCGAAGGTGGTCATCGCGGTCGTCCCGGGGTGGGCCGCCGGCGGCGGACACTCGCTGCACGTCGTGTGCGACCTCACGATCGCGAGCCGCGAGCACGGACGGTTCAAGCAGACGGATGCCGACGTCGGCAGCTTCGACGCCGGCTACGGCTCGGCCTACATGGCCCGCCAGGTCGGGCAGAAGTTCGCGCGCGAGGTGTTCTTCCTCGCGGAGGAGTACTCGGCGGATCGCGCGTACGAGATGGGCGCGGTGAACCGGGTCGTGCCGCACGCCGAGCTCGAGCGCGAGGCGATCGGGATGGCGCGGACCATCCTGACGAAGTCCCCGACGGCGATCCGGATGCTGAAGTTCGCGTTCAACGCGGTGGACGACGGACTCGTCGGGCAGCAGGTGTTCGCGGGCGAGGCGACCCGGCTCGCGTACGGCACCGATGAGGCCGTCGAGGGGCGCGACTCGTTCCTCGAGAAGCGCGCGGCCGACTGGGGCCCCTACCCGTGGCACTTCTGAGCGGCCCGCGCTGCCGCCGCGCGCGACACCGCCACGACAGGTTACGAGCGGGGCGATGAAGCCGCTGATCGCCGTGCCGGCCGGAGACCTCCCGCGGATGACGGCGCAGCTCCGCGAGGCGGTGCTCTTCGACGGGCCCGCGGTGCTCCCGATCCCCGGCGATGAGGAACCGGCAGATCCGGTCGCCTCGTTCGTGCCCGACGAAATCGCACTGGTCGTCGAGACGAGCGGGTCGACCGCCGCGCCCAAGCGGGTGGCGCTCTCGGCCGCGGCCCTGCGCGCGAGTGCCGGCGCGACCGCGCACTGGTTCGGCGGCGTGCACGGCCAGTGGCTGCTCGCCCTGCCCGCGACCTACATCGCCGGCGTGCAGGTGCTGGTGCGCTCGCTCGTCGCTGGGACCGAGCCCGCGGCCCTCGGCCCGGGCGGCTTCACGCCCGAGGCGTTCGTCGCCGCCGCCCGGACGCTCGATCCCGACCGGCAGTGGTTCACCTCGCTCGTCCCGGTGCAGCTCGCGCGCCTCGTCGACGCCGCCGAGGACGACCGTTCGGTGCGTGCCGCCCTCGGCTCCTTCGAGCGGATCCTGCTCGGCGGCCAGGCCGCGCCGGCCGGCCTCGTCCAGCAGGCGGCCGCCCTCGGGGCGCGGGTGCACCGCACCTACGGCTCCAGTGAGACGGCGGGCGGCTGCGTCTACGACGGGCGCCCCCTGCAGCGGGTCGAGGTGCGCACGGTCGACGGCGAGCTGCAGTTGGCCGGCCCGATGCTCGCCGAGGGGTACCTCGACGACCCCGTGCGGACCGAGCGCGCCTTCGTGATCGACGAGCAGGGCACGCGCTGGTACCGGACCGGGGACCTCGGCTCCGTCGACGCCGACGGGCGGGTGCGCGTCACCGGCCGGGTCGACGACGTGATGACCTCGGGCGGCGTCAAGGTCGTGCTCGGCGAGGTCGAGCGGGCCGTCCACCGCGTGGCGGGCTTCGGCGACGCGGTCGTGGTGGCCGTCGCCGATCCCGAGTGGGGCGAGCGGGCCGTCGTCGTGAGCGCGGGCGACGCGGCCCGGGCCGCGGATGCGCTCGGCGCGCTGCGCGCGGCCACGGATGCCGCCGGCCTGCCGCCCGCCGGGCGACCCGTCCGGGTCGTCGTGGTCGACGAGCTGCCGAGACTCCCCTCGGGCAAGCCCGACCGCGTCGCGGCCGCCGCGGCGGCGCGACGGGACTAGCGTCGCCGCGCCGAGCCGAGCGGGCGCCGACCCGTCTGCCGGTCCACGCGTACCCACCGCTCGGCTCGGATCGCCGAGCGATCGCATCGGTCCCGGGCATAGCATGTCGGGGTGGCACGCCCGAAGACCCCCCGCTCGTCCGCATCCACCCCGCCCGTGAAGCCCCGCACGCACGGGCGCTCCGGTGATCCAGCGCGGGCCGGCCGCGCGCCGGTCGCCCGCCGAGGGCCGGCGAGCCTCGGCGACTGGATCGCGGGGGCGCGCCCGCGGACCCTCCCGCTCGCGATCGCCCCGGTGGCGCTCGGCACGGGCGCGGGAGTCGTGCTCCTCGGGTACCTCGACGAGGCGTTCCACCCCTGGCGCGCGGTGCTCGCGCTGGTCGTCGCGCTGGCACTGCAGGTGGGCGTCAACTACGCCAACGACTACTCCGACGGGGTCCGCGGCACCGACGACCACCGAGTCGGGCCGGCGCGCCTCGTGGGCTCCGGCGCGGCGAGCCCGCGCGCGGTGCTCACGGCGGCGCTCGTGTCGTTCGGCGTCGCCGCGGCGGCCGGACTCGCGCTCGTCGTCCTCACGATGCAGTGGTGGCTGCTCGCGCTCGGCGCCGTGGCGATCGTCGCGGCCTGGTTCTACACGGGGGGTCGGCGGCCGTACGGCTACGCGGGGCTCGGCGAGCTCGTGGTGTTCGTCTTCTTCGGGCTCGTCGCGACGGCCGGGTCGACCTACGTGCAGGCGATCGACGTGAACCTCGAGTCGTGGACCGGTGGAGCGGGAGTGGGTCTCATCGCGGCCGCCGTCCTCATGGCGAACAACCTCCGCGACGTCGACCAGGACCGCGCCGCAGGCAAGCGCACGCTCGCCGTGCTCGTCGGTGCTCGGGTCGGCCGGGCGCTGTTCGCCCTCTTCATGCTCGCACCGTTCGTCGTCGTCGTCTTCTGGGCGCTGCTGTACCCGCCGGCGTGGCTGGTGCTCTTCGCGCTGCTCGCCGCCGTCCCGGCGTGCGTCATCGTCATCTGGGCGCGCACGCCGCGCGAGCTCATCACGGCGCTGCAGCTGGCGAGCCTCACCGCGCTCGCCTACGGCGTCGGGCTGGGGCTCGCGTTCGCATTCTGACCGCGGCCGCGAGCTCGCGAGCTACTCGGCCGGTCGCGGCCGCTCGGTGCGCTGCTCGGCCCGGTCGATCGCGGCGTCCTCGGCCTCGTCGTCGATGGTCGCCGGTGCCTGGGCCCGATGCCGGGCGGCGTACAGGTCGCTCGCGAGCTCCTCGCGCTGTCGCCGCAGGAAGATGAGCGAGGCGCTGAACCCGAACAGTGCGGCGACCAGCACCGAGATCCACGGCGTCACGCCTGCGATGAGGAGGATCGCCAGCGGGGCGACGAACAGCAGCACGCGCAGCAGCGTGTAGCGGAGCCAGGCGGGGAGCGCGTTCACCCGTTCAGTGTAGGCAGCCGAGTCTGGGTGCCTGCTCCCAGCCGAACGTGATGCGACGCGCCTAGAATCGGGAACATGGTCCGCCTCTGGTTGATCGCCGGTGTCGCCGCCGTGGTCTACATGGTCTACGCGGCCGTCGACTGCGCGTTGCTCGATCGCACGCGCATCCGCGGACTGGCTCGCGGCTGGTGGATCCTCGTGATCCTCTTCGTGCCCATCATCGGCGCCACGCTCTGGTTCATCGTCGGCCGGGGCCGTGCGCCGCGGGTCGGCCGGGTCGGCCGGCGCAGCAACGCGCCCGACGACGATCCCGAGTTCCTCAGCCGCCTCCGCGCCGACGCCGAGCACCAGGAGCGCATCCGCCGGCTGGAGCAGGAGCTCGAGCAACTCGACCACGAACTCGACGGCGACGCGACCGGCCCCCGCGGCGACGACGCCCTCGGCACCGACCGTCGCCGCAACGACGGCACGGACAGCCCGGGCGACGCCGGACCCTCCGGTCGGCCGAATGCGTGACGCGCATCGCGTCGCGAGTCCTGCCACCGTCTCCGCCCTCGCGCTGCTCGAGGAGTTCGTCCGCGCGGGCGTGACCGATCTCGTCGTCGCGCCCGGCTCGCGCTCGCAGGCGCTCGCGCTCGCCGCGGCGGAACTCGAGCGCATCGGCGCCGTCCGCCTGCACGTGCGGATCGACGAGCGCGGCGCCGGGTTCCTCGCGATCGGCCTGGCCGTCGAGACGGGGCGGCCCGCGGTCGTGATCACCACCTCGGGCACGGCGGTCGCGAACCTGCACCCGGCCGTGCTCGAGGCGCACCACTCGGGCGTGCCGCTCGTGCTCGCGACCGCCGACCGGCCGGTCGAGCTCCGCGGCATCCGGTCGAACCAGACCACCGTGCAGCCGGGCATGTTCGCGGGCGCGCTCCGCCTCGAGCGGGACGTGCCCGCCCCGTCGGGCGAGCCCGGAGCGTCCGAGGCCGCGGCACGCCTGGCGCGCGAGGCCGTGCGCGCGGCGCTCGGAACCGACGACGACGGGCTGCTCGTCGCGCACCCCGGCCCCGGGCCGGTGCACCTGAACCTGCAGTACCGCGAGCCGCTCTCCTCCCCGGTCGAGCTCGAAGCGGCGCCCGCGGCGGAGGAGCGCACGCAGGGCGCGCGAGCGCCGGCGGATGTCCCATCGGTGACCGCCGCGGCGCGATCCGCCGGGCACGTCGCGCGCCTTGAGCACGGGCCGCTCACGATCGTGATCGCCGGTGCGGACGCCGGCGAGGAGGCCGAGGAACTCGCGCGCGCGGGCGGCTGGCCGCTCATCGCGGAGGTCACGAGCGGAGCGCGGTTCGGACCGAACCTCGTCGCCGGATACCGCGAGCTGCTGCGCGAGCCGGGCTTCGGCGACCGGGTCGAGCGGGCCGTCGTGTTCGGCCATCCGACCCTCTCGCGCGAGGTGCCGGCGCTCGTGCAGCGCGACGACGTCGAGGCGATCGTGGTCGCGCCGTGGGGGATCGAGTGGTTCGACCCCGGGCACGGCGTCGACCGTTTCGAGCGCGCCGTCTCGGTCGACGCCCACGAGCCGACCGAGGAGGAGCGCGCGTGGACGGGGCGGTGGGTGCGTGCGGGCCGCATGCTCCTCGAGGATCCCGACGACGGGGGAGGCGGGGTGCGCAGCGGCGTCGACGAGACCGGCCACGTCAGCGACTACGCCGCGCAGCGGGCCTACCTGAAGGACCAGCTCGCCAGGATCCGCCGTCCCGTCGACCGGAGGATGCTCGTCGACGCGCTGTGGTCGGCGACCTGGCCGCACGATCGGCTCGTCCTCGGCGCTTCCCGGCTGATCCGCGACGCCGACCGGAGCGTCCCGGGCCGGCGCATCCGGGTGCACGCCAATCGCGGCCTCGCGGGCATCGACGGCACGGTGGCGACGGCGGTGGGCATCGCGATCGCCAGCCAGTCGCCCGAGCCCGGCCGGGAGGACCCGGCCGCGCCGGCGACCGGGACGACCCGGGCGCTCATCGGCGACCTCACGCTCCTGCACGACGTCGGCTCCCTGCTGCTCGGAGCCGGGGAGGCGCGCCCCCGGGTCCTCGTCGTCGTCGGCAACGACGGCGGCGGCACGATCTTCGACGCGCTCGAGGTGGCGGCCTCCGCGCCGGCCGACGCGTTCGACCGAGTGCAGTACACGCCGCAGGCCGTCGACCTCGCCGCGCTGGCGCAGGCCTACGGCTGGGAGCACCGACGGGCGACGACCCGCGGTGAGCTCGACGAGGCCCTCGGCACGGCCGTGACCGGTCCGACCCTGCTCGAGGTCCCGCTCGCACGGTGAGGGCTCGGGCCGCGACCCCTTGCCCTGACGTCCGCCGCCCCCCGATGATGGGGAGGCGCCGCGGCGGACGCGGTCACGAGGGGAGCGACGTGGGACTGGAGACGTACTGGAAGAGCGATCCGTCGGACGTGCTGCGGGTGCGGCAGGGCTTCCTGCTGGCCGACGTCGACACGGGTTCCACGCCTGGGTTCGAGGGCGGCAAGAAGGAAGGGAAGTCGTCGCTGAAGGCCGGCTCCGACATCATCGCCGACCTCCAGGAGCAGCTCTTCGCAGGCCACCAGATGGGCGATGACCCGCGGCGCATCCTCTTGGTGCTGCAGGCGATGGACACCGCGGGCAAGGGCGGCATCGTCAAGCACGTCATGAGCGCGGTCGACCCGCAGGGCGTGGAGCTCGCCACGTTCAAGAAGCCGACGGAGGAGGAGCTCGAGCACGACTTCCTGTGGCGCATCCGCAAGCGCGTGCCCGACGCGGGGATGATCGGCGTGTTCGACCGCTCGCACTACGAGGACGTGCTCATCGCACGCGTACGGGAGCTCGCGCCACCGGAGGAGATCGAACGCCGCTACGAGGCCATCAACGAGTTCGAGGCCGAGCTCGCGGCATCCGGTACGACGATCATCAAGGTCATGCTGCACATCTCGATGGACGAGCAGCGGAAGCGGCTCTTCAAGCGGCTGAACCGTCGCGACAAGCACTGGAAGTTCAACCCCGGTGACATCGACGAGCGGCTGCTCGCGCCGAAGTACCGTGAGTCGTACCAGATCGCGATCGAACGGACGACGACCCCGCACGCCCCCTGGTATGTGGTGCCGGCGGACCACAAGTGGTACGCCAGGCTGGCCGTGCAGCACCTGCTCATCGAGGCGCTGGAGTCGATGCACCTCGACTGGCCGCTGGCCGACTACGACATCGAGGCGCAGAAGGCCCGACTGGTCACGGGCTGAGCCCGGGCTACGGAACCGGCGGGGAGGGCGGCGGGGCGCCGAAGGCCTCGACGATCGGGCGGAACTTCATGTCGGTCTCCGCGAGTTCGTCGGCGGGCACCGAGTCGTGCACGATGCCGCAGCCCGCGTATGCGCGCACGGTGCCGTCGGGATCGACCTGCGCGCAGCGCAGCGCGATCGCCCACTCGCCGTCGCCGTCGGCGTCGACCCAGCCGACGGGACCGGCGTAGCGCCCGCGGTCGAAGCCCTCGAGCTCGGCGATGTCGGACAGCGCCGTGGCGCGGGGCGTGCCCGCGACCGCAGCCGTGGGGTGCACGGCGCGCACGAGGTCGAGCGAGCTCGAGCCGTCGCCGAGCGTGCCCTTCAGGTCGGTCGCGAGGTGCCAGAGGTTGGGCAGCTGCAGGGTGAACGGCTCGGGGCTGGCGTCGAGCCGGGCCGTGTGCGGGGCGAGGGTGGCCACCGCGCTCTCGACCGCGAGCGCGTGCTCGGCGAGGTCCTTGTGCGAGCTCGCGAGCGCCGCGGCGCGCTCCCGGTCGGTTGCCGCGTCGACGCCGCGCGAGGTCGTGCCGGCGAGGACGCGGGCGGAGACCGTCCCGTGGTCGACGCGCACGAGCGTCTCGGGACTCGCGCCGATCAGGCCGTCGACGGCGAAGACCCACGTGTCGGGGTAGTCGTCCGCGAGTTTCGCGAGGGCCGCGCGCAGTCCGGCGTCCTCGTGCAGCGTGCCCACGATCTCGCGCGCGAGCACGACCTTCTCGACCCGGCCGTCGTCGATCCGGCGCACGGCCTCGGCGACCGCGGCCGTGTAGGCCTCGGGCGGGAGCGCACCGGGGGTGAAGCGCACGCGCGGCACGTCGCGCTTGGGCGCGGGGGCGGGCAGCTCGACCGGCTCCGGCGCGGCATCGGCGCCGAGCCCGTCCATCCGCTCGATGCGCGTCACCCAGGCCCTGCCGTCGCGGCGGCCCATGACGATCTCGGGGACGACCAGCACGCTCGTCGCGGCCGACTCGTCGGCGAAGGCGACCGCGCCGAACGCGATCAGGCCGCTGCCCGGAAGGCCCACGCGGTCGTCGACGTCGGCCGTCGCGGCGACCCGGCGCCAGGCGCGGGCGGCGTCCGCGATGCGCGCCGGGCCCCGGGTCTCGATCCGCAGCGCCTCGCCGAGTCCGATGACGCCCTCGCCGCGGCGCATCCACAGCAGTGGATGCCTCGGGTCGAGGCGCGGCACGAGCGGCGCGGTCTCGTCGACCGCGACGGTGCGGACGCGCAACCTCGTGTCGGCGGCGGGAGGCGCCGCGGCATCCGTTCGCGTCACCGGACCAGCCTACGCCGGGCGTCGGCGGACACGATCACGCGCCGACGGGTCAGGAGGAGACGACCTCGACGCCGCGCCAGAACGCCACGTGCCGGGCGATGTCGGCCGCCTGCGCCGACGGGGTCTCGTAGGTCCAGGCCGCGTTCGGGTTGCGCTGGCCGTCGACCTCGAGGTGGAAGTAGTTGGCCGTGCCCTTCCAGGGGCACACGCTCCGGTTCTCGCTCGCGGCATAGAACTCCGGGCGGATGGCCTCGCGCGGGAAGTAGTGGTTGCCCTCGACCACCACCGTGTCGTCGGACTCCGCGATGACCGTGCCGTTCCAGATCGCCTTCATGCCGTGCCGTTCCTTCCTCGAGCGGATGCCGCATCGGCATCCATCAGTCCATCCAACGTGGATCGACGGTGATTCCATCCCGATGCATGGAAACTCTCAGGTTCGCGCCGAGGCCCGCTCGGGGAGCCGGCCCGCCGCGGCCGACCGTAGACTCGCTGGCATGACCCGCGCAGACCTCGGCAAGGACCCCCGCGACGTCTCGGCGATGTTCGACCGGGTCGCCACGCGCTACGACCGCACGAACGCGGTGCTCTCGGTCGGCAACGCGGCCCTGTGGCGGGTCGCCACCACGAAGGCCGTCGCCCCCGCCCCCGGCGAGCGGATCCTCGACGTCGCCGCGGGCACGGGCACCTCGAGCGCGAGCCTCGCGAAGTCCGGCGCGAGCGTCGTCGCCGCCGACTTCTCGCCCGGCATGATCGAGGTCGGCCGCCGCAGGCAGGCCCACGTTCCGAACATCGTGTTCGTCGAGGCCGATGCGATGGCGCTGCCGTTCGGCGACGAGGAGTTCGACGCCGTCACGATCTCGTTCGGACTCCGCAACGTGCGCGAGCCGAAGGTCGCGCTCGCCGAATTCCTCCGCGTGACGAAGCCCGGCGGCCGGTTGGTGATCTGCGAGTTCTCGCACCCGCCCGCCGGCATCGTGCGCGCCGGCTACGACTTCTACCAGCGCTACGTGATGCCGCCGCTCGTGAAGCTCTCCAGTTCGAACGACGACGCGTACGAGTACCTCAACGAGTCGATCAACGCGTGGCCCGACCAGCCGACGCTCGCCGGCTGGATCCGCGAGGCCGGATGGTCCGACGTCGCGTACCGGAACCTCACCGCCGGCATCGTCGCGCTGCACCGGGCGCGCAAGCCGATCGCCGCCGTGGACAGGTGAGCCGGCCACGCTCGACAAGCTCGCAGCATCCGCTCGGCTCGCTCTCGGTAGGCTGGGCGACGTGAATCCGAGCCATCCGGTCCGCCGCGCCTCCTCGCTGGCGGCCAATCTCGGCCTCAGCGAGCGCGTCTTCGCCTCCTCGGCCGATCGGGCGATGGCGCGGGCCATCGACGAGGGCCTCGAGCGCGTCGAGTCGGGCCTCGTCGACCAGGTCCGCTTCGCGGACACCATCGCGGACGTCACGAGCCGGTACCTGCTCGAGGCGGGCGGGAAGCGCGTGCGACCGATGCTCACGCTGCTCACCGCGCAGCTCGGCGACGGCACCGTCGACGACGTCGTGAGCGCGGCGATGGCGATCGAGATCACGCACCTCGGGTCGCTCTACCACGACGACGTGATGGACGAGTCGGAGCGCCGTCGTGGCGTGCCGAGCGCGCAGACCGTGTGGGGCAACTCGGTCGCGATCCTCACCGGCGACCTGCTCTTCGCCCGTGCCAGCCAGCTCATGGCGCAGCTCGGCGAGCGCGCCATCCGCATGCAGGCCGACACCTTCGAACGGCTCGTGCTCGGTCAGCTCAACGAGACCGTCGGACCGGATCCCGACGAGGACCCGATCGAGCACTACATCCAGGTGCTCGCCGACAAGACCGGCTCGCTCATCGCGGCCGCCGCGCAGTCGGGCATCATCTTCTCCAACGCCGATCCCGCCCTCGAGGCGCCGATCGTCGAGTTCGGCGAGAAGATCGGCGTCGCGTTCCAGCTCATCGACGACGTCATCGACCTCTCGCCGCAGCCGGAGGAGACCGGCAAGGTCCCCGGCACCGACCTGCGCGCCGGGGTCGTGACGCTGCCGCTGCTGCGACTCGAGGAACTGGCGAAGACGGATGCCGGCTCGGCCGACCTGCTCGCGCGGATCCGTCGCGACGTGCTCCCGGCCGACGCCGAGGAGGCCCGCGACCCGATGGACACCAACACGCTCGCGTCGCGCGTCGTGCCCTCGCGGGCGACGGTCGACGCGCTGGTCGCCGAGCTGCGCGACCACGAGGCGACGCGCTCGACCCTCGCGGAGGCCCACCGATGGGCGCGCGAGGCGGTCGTCGCGCTCGCGCCGCTGCCCGAGGGCAGCGTGAAGAAGGCGCTCACGCGCTTCGCCGACACGATCGTCGAGCGCTCGAGCTGACGACAGGGAGGACAGGACTGGTGACGAGGAACAAGCTGCGGCTGGCCATCGTCGGTGCGGGTCCCGCCGGCATCTACGCCGCGGACATCCTGCTGAAGTCGGAGCGCCACTTCGACGTGTCGATCGACCTGTTCGACCACCTTCCCGCCCCGTACGGGCTGGTCCGCTACGGCGTCGCGCCGGATCACCCGCGCATCAAGGGCATCATCACGGCGCTCCGCGAGGTGCTCGATCGGGGCGACATCCGCATCTTCGGCAACGTCCGATTCGGCGAGGACATCGCGCTCGACGACCTGAAGAAGCACTACCACGCGGTGATCTTCGCGACGGGGGCCGTGAAGGACGCCGACCTCAACATCCCCGGCGTCGAGCTCGAGGGCTCGTACGGCGCGGCGGACTTCGTCAGCTGGTACGACGGGCACCCCGACTACCCGCGCGAGTGGCCGCTCGACGCGCAGTCCGTCGGCGTCATCGGCAACGGCAACGTCGCGCTCGACGCGGCGCGCATGCTCGCGAAGCACGCCGAGGACCTGCTGCCCACCGAGATCCCGGCGAACGTCTACGCGGGACTCAAGGCCTCGCCCGTCACCGACGTGCACGTGTTCGGCCGTCGCGGCCCGACCTCGGTGAAGTTCACGCCGCTCGAGCTGCGCGAACTCGGCGAGCTGCGCGACGTCGACATGATCGTCCACGACGAGGACTTCGACTACGACGACGCCGCGCGCGCCGCCGTCGCGGGCAACAAGCAGGTCTTCGTGATCGACAAGGTGCTGCAGCAGTGGCGCGCGCGCGAGACCGGACAGGCGTCGCGCCGGCTCCACCTGCACTTCTTCGCCAAGCCCGTCGAGGTCGTCGACGACGGCACCGGACGCGTCGGCGCGCTCCGCTACGAGCGCACGGCGCCTGACGGCGAGGGCGGGGTCGTGGGCACCGGCGAGATGCGCGAGATCCCGATCCAGGCGCTCTACCGAGCCGTCGGCTACTTCGGCTCGCCGCTACCGGGGATCCCCTTCGACAAGAAGTTCGGCGTCATCCCGAACCACGAGGGTCAGGTCCTGATCCGCGACAAGGAGACCGGACAGTCGCGCCAGATGTACGGCGTCTACTGCACCGGATGGATCAAGCGCGGCCCCGTCGGCCTCATCGGCCACACGAAGTCCGACGCGATGGAGACGATCAAGCACCTCATCAACGACCTCGGCAACTGGTGGCGGCCCGAGTCGCCGTCGGAGGCCTCGGTCGTCGAGCTGCTCGAGGCCCGGGGCATCCAGTGGACCGACCTCGACGGATGGCACCGCCTCGACGAGCACGAGCTGGCCCTCGGTTCGGCCGAGGAGCGCACGCGCATCAAGGTCGTGCCGCGCGACGAGATGGTGTCGATCTCGCGGGGCGAGGTCTAGGGGCGGGCTACGACTGGCGGCCGACGGGCGGCTCGCCGACGAACTCGTGCGCCTCGCGCGCGAGCTCGGACCAGAGCTGGCGGTCGGCGACGCGGACCCACGTGCGGCTGTCGCCGCCGCGCGTGGAGTGGAACGGCTCGACGATGCCGCGGCTCCGCAGGTCTTCGGACCGCGCCTCGGGAAGGTCGACGACGAGCTGCTCGCCCTCGAGGAATGCGAACAGGCGGCGCTTCACGAGCAGGCCGTCGGGCGTCGCATCCACGTCGTAGTCGGCGTCTTCGAGCAACTCGGTCGCGACCGCCTGGTACGCGGTCTCCGCGTCGTCCATGTCGTCCCCCTCGTCCGTACGTCGTTCGCACGTTCCGCTGGGAGCCTACGCCGCGGTCCGTCCCACCGGGACGCTACGCTGCACACCATGCCCGTCGCCCCCCTCGTCCTCACGCTCGGGGCCGGCGTCGTCGGTGCCGTGCTGGGCTGGTGGCCGCTCGCGACGTGGGCCGACCGGAACATCCATCGCGACCGGGCCGAGCGGATGTCGCTGCGCGCGCTGCGCGGCTGGTCCGCCGGGTCGACGGCAGTGGTCGTCGCCGTGCTCGCCTGGCGATTCGGCATCGATCCGGTGCTGCCGGCGCTGCTCGCGCTCGCCGCGGCCGGCGTCGCCCTCTCGATCGTGGACCTGACCGAGCAGCGGCTGCCGAACGCGATGCTGCTGCCGACGTCGCTGGCACTGGCGGTCCTCCTGGTCATCGCCAGCACGATCACGGGGGAGTGGCTCGCGCTCGCATGGGCCGCCGCCGGAGGTGCTGCGATGTTCGCGTTCTACTTCGCGCTCGCGCTCATCTCGCCGAAGGCGATGGGGATGGGCGACGTCAAGCTCGCGCTGCCGATCGGGTTGGTGCTCGGCTGGTTCGGGTGGGGGGCCTGGGTAGCCGGGCTCCTCGGCGCCTTCATCGTGGGCGGCGTGGTGGCGATCGTCGCGCTCGCGCTGCGTCGAGTGACGCTCAGGGGTTCGATCCCGTTCGGGCCGTCGATGCTGGCGGGCGCGCTGGTCGCGCTGGTGATGGTGGGGGACTGAACACGGGCCCGTACGCCGAACGTGTCGGGTTTGTCCCCCGAAAGGCATAACAACATAGCACCGGGTTCCAGACCATCTGGTTACGACGAGGTCACAGTGTCCCCCGCACTGCCCCCAATCGAGGGGTGCCCCGAAAGGGGGCATAGCGCACTCTCCGATCGCGTCGATACGGTTCACAGGCCGCTTGCAGTCGTGGGCGGCACCCAGTTTCTTGGAACGACCCGAAGGGTGTCTCTCATGCTCAAGCTCTACACGAAGGCTCAGGCCCGTCTCGCCCAGCTCCGCGAGCAGGAGGCCGGCAACGCGGCTGAGTACGGCCTGATCATCGCCGTCGTCGCACTCGGTATCATCGGCGGCCTGGTCATTCTCGCCGGCGCCCTCAACGGCATGTTCGGCAACGTCGCGGCCAACCTCTGACGCCTCCACGCGCGGCGGACCTCGGCGACGCCGAGGTCCGCGTCGCCGTACCTAGGAGTAGGCCATGAGCCGACGCCGGAACGATCGCGGTGCCGCCGCGGTCGAGTTCGCACTGATCATCCCGGTGCTCGTGCTGCTCGTGCTCGGCATCATGGAGTTCAGCCGCCTCTACAACCAGCAGATCTCGCTGACCAATGCGGCGCGTGCGGCGTCGCGTGTCATGGCCATCTCGAACGACTCCGGCGAGGCAGTCAGCGCCGGCATCGCGGCGGCTCCGTCGCTCAACCCCCCGATCGGCGGCGGGAACATCGCCTTCAGCCCCGGCACCTGCACGTCAGGCGCGGTCATGACCGCCACCGTCACCTACCAATCCACCCTGGTCACCGGGGCCTTCGGCGCCACGTTCAATCTCACGGGAGAGGCGGCCACCCCATGCGGCGGTTGATGAAGCGGTTCCGTACCGAACGTGGCGCGAGCGCGGTGATGTTCGGGCTCCTGCTCATCCCGCTGCTCGGTTTCGGCGGCATCGCCGTCGACGTCGGCGCCCTCTACGCAGAGAAGGCGGAACTTCAGAACGGCGCGGATGCCGCTGCACTCCAAGTCGCGATCGCGTGCGCGAAGGATCCCGGCGCGGCCGCGTGCCTCGCCGCCGACCCGTCTGGGATCGCTGGAGCGAACGACTCCAGCGACGGGATCGAGGACATCCAGTCCGTGTCGGTCGACACGGTCGAGAACACGGTCGTCGTCACGACGAACACCGAGGACATCGGCGTGCGGCACCCGCTCGCCTCGATGATCCCCGGCATCGGAGACGCCACCGTCGTGACCGCCACAGGCGCCGCCGAGTGGGGCCAGCCCGTCCGAGGCACGACCCTCGCGCTCGCGATCGGGTACTGCGAGTTCCTCGACCACCCGCCGCAGGAGGATGTTGCGAGCCCGACGAAGATCCTCGTCGAGTACAACACCGGCACGCGTATCAGCTGCCCGGGGGCGTTCGCCCCGGGTGGATTCGGATGGCTCCCGTCGCTCGACTGCTCGATCGAGATCGACGTCGCGAACCCGTGGGTCCTGAGCAAGCCGGGTATCAGCACCACCGGAACGGCGTGCGACGAGGCGTACATGGCGACGCTCCTGGGTGAGACCGTCTTCATCCCGATCTACGATGAGTTCACGGGCAGCGGCTCGAACGTGCTCTTCCACATCCAGCAGTTCGCCGCATTCAAGATCACCGGCTTCAAGATCAGCGGTAGCAACGCATACACCGATCCCGGCGCTCCCCGCTGTGTCGGTGCCTGCCGCGGCGTTCAGGGCTACTTCATGAAGTTCGTCGCCGTCGACGACGCGTTCGAGCTGGGCAACGGCGTGCCCAACGGCGCGGCGATCGTCCGACAGATCCTCCCCCCGGCGCCCTGATCGCGCCGCAGGCTCGAAGCCGAACTCCCTACAGAAAGGCCCCAGGTGATCCGGATCATCGGCGCTATCGTCGCCATCCTGCTGGCAATCGGCGGAGGTGCAGCCCTCTTCCTCTACGTGCAGACCGCCGACCGGCGCGCCGCCGAGGGCGCCGAGTTCCAGCCGGTCTACGTGCTCACCGAGCCTGTGCCGCAGGGCACGCCCGGGGAGTCGATCTCGGAGTACCTCGAGATCGACGAGTTGCCCGCGATCGCCATCCAGCCGGACATCGTCACCGATCTCACCACCCTCGAGGGCATGGTCACGAACGCCCAATTGCTGCCGGGCGAGCAGCTGCTTCAGGCGAGGTTCTCGTCGCCGGACGAGCTGGCCGATGCCGGTGAGGTCGTCCTGCCCGACGGGCTGCAGGAGATCACGGTCGCGCTGTCGGTGCAGCGGATGGTCGGCGGAGAGGTCTCGGCGGGTGACAAGGTCGGCATCCTCCTCTCGACGAACACGCGGTCCGAGGCGGCGAACGACCAGACGGCGCAGACGAAGTTTGTCCTCAACGACATTCTCGTCACCCGGGTGACCGCCGGAAGCACGCTGACCACCGGCGAGTCGAACAACGAGGACAGCCGGGAGATCAGTGCGTTCTTCGTGACGCTCGCCGTCACCGCCGGGCAGGCGGAGAAGATCGCGTACGGCGCGGAGGCGCAGGAGGATGGCAACGGCGGTCTCTGGCTGACGCTGCAGCCTGATGGCACCGAGAACGAGGGGTCATCGCTCCGGAGCGGGGAGAACGTCTTCCCGTGACCCGGTACCTCCTGGTCAGCCGCAGCGCGGAGTACGAATCCCGGCTCCGCCGGCTCCTCCGCGCCCGGTTGCAGGTCGTGCCCGGCGAGTACGTGACCTTCGGCCCCGAGTCGGTGCTCGGCCAGGTGGAGCGCTCGCCGCGGATCGCGTTGCTCGGTCCGCTCGTGAGCTACGAGGAGACCAAGTCCCTCATCGGCGCGCTCGCGGAGCGGTATCCCGGCATCGGCCTCATCGTCGTCCGCGAGCAGCGGTCGGACCTCGAGGACTGGGTCGACGGCATGGAGATCCACGCGGTACTGAGCCCGGAGGCCGCCGACGGCACCACGGAGGCGCTGCTGTCGCGGCTGGACGACTGGCTCGTCGCCTCGGGCCGCCTCTCCGAGATCACCCCGGAGGAGCTGGCCGACGAGGCCCGGCGCGAGGACGTCGCGAGCATCTTCGCGCAGCTGTCGCCGGTCGTCGAGGAGGACCCGGCGCCGCCCCTGCTTGTCGATCGCGGTGACGTCGGCGTGGTGGCCCTCGAGGAGCCGGCTCCCGAACCGGAGCCCGAACCCGAACCGGAGCCCGAACCCGAGTGGGTCATCCCGCCGATCGGCGAGGGGGTCCGGTCGGAGATCATCGTCGTCGCCGCTCCCAAGGGCGGGCAGGGCAAGACGACGACGGCGATGAACCTGTCGGCCGGCCTTGCCGAGGTGCACCCGAACTCGGTCGTGCTCGTCGATGCGGACGTGCAGTTCGGCGACATCGCGAACGCGCTCGACCTGCGGCCGCAGTACTCGCTCTCCGACGTGGTCGGCGTAGGAGACGACGAGGTCGCGATGAAGGCCCTCCTGACGAGGCACGACGACGACTTCTTCGTGGTCGCGGCGCCGCCGTCGCCAGAACTGGCCGACCAGATCCCGCCCGCGGCCCTCGCCGGCCTGCTCCGGCGCCTCGCGGGCATGTTCCGGTTCGTCGTCGTGGACACCACGCCGGGGCTCGGGGAGCACACCCTCGTCGCGCTCGAAGAGGCGACCGACGGCGTGTTCGTCACCAACATGACCGTGCCGAGCTTGCGGGCACTGCGCAAGGAGTTCGAGCTGCTCGTCACCCTCGACCTGCTCCCGGCCAATCGCCACATCGTGCTCAACTTCGTCGAGAAGAACACCGGCCTGCTCGCCAAGGATGCTGAGCGCATCCTCGGCGCGCAGGTCGACGTCGAGGTCCCTCGTTCGCTCGGGGTCGTGCACGCGTCGAACGCCGGCACGCCGCTCATCCACCACGACGTCCGCGACCCCGCGGCACGGGCGATCCGCACTGTCATCCAGCGGATCGAACCCGACGCCATCCCCACCAGAAAGCGCATCCACAGGAAAGCGAGGGCAGCCCAGTGAGCCTGAGCGATCGACTCGAACGTGCCAGAGGCGGCCGCCGGAGCGCCGGCGTCGAAGTGCCGCCGGATCACCCCGGCGGAGACGCCCCCCACGTCGCCGCAGCCTCGGAACCCGAAGTCGTGGCGGTCGAGCGTCCGGAGTCAGTAGCTGCGGAGGGGGACGTCGTCGGCGAGACCGAGAGGACGGAGGTGTCGGTCCATGACGAGCACACGAGCACATGGGCCGCGCTGGCCGGTGACGACACCGCAGCGGCGCACATCGCAGACCCACTGACCGATCTCAAGGAGCGCGCGGCACAGGAGCTCTTCCGCCGCATCGGCACGAGGCTCAACGACTCGAGCATGACCGAGGAGAGGCTTCACGCGCTCGCCCGCGAGGAACTCGGGTTGATCGTCGAAGCGGAGCAGGTCGCGCTCACGACGGCAGAGCGCAATCGGCTCATCACTGAGATCGGCGCCGACGTGCTCGGCTTCGGCCCACTCGAGCCGTTGCTCGATGATCCGGAAGTCACTGAGATCATGGTCAACCGCTTCGACCAGATCTTCGTCGAGCGCTCCGGCCGACTCTACGAGTCGCGCACCCGCTTCACGGGCGAGCCGCAGCTTCGACGGGTCATCGAGCGGATCGTCTCGCGCGTCGGGCGTCGTATCGACGAATCGTCGCCGCTGGTCGACGCTCGGCTCGCCGATGGTTCGCGCGTGAACGCCATCATCCCGCCCCTCGCGGTCGACGGCTCATCCCTGACGATCCGCAAGTTCGCGCGCACCCCGTACACGGTCGAGGACCTGATCGGCTTCGACACCCTCACACGAGAGATGGCCACGCTGCTCGACGCCGCGGTGCGCGCGAAGCTCAACATCTTGGTCTCCGGTGGTACGGGCACCGGAAAGACCACCCTGCTCAACGTACTCTCCGCCTTCATTCCGGGCGACGAGCGCATCATCACGATCGAGGACGCGGTCGAGCTCCAGCTCCAACAGGACCATGTCGTGCGGCTCGAGTCGCGTCCGGCGAACATCGAGGGCCGTGGTGAGATCACGATCCGCGACCTCGTACGGAACTCCCTCCGCATGCGGCCCGACCGCATCGTGATCGGCGAGGTCCGAGGCGGGGAGAGCCTCGACATGCTCCAGGCGATGAACACCGGTCACGAAGGTTCGATCTCGACCATCCACGCGAACTCGCCCCGCGATGCGCTCTCGCGACTCGAGACGCTCGTGCTCATGGCCGGCATGGACCTGCCGTTGCGCGCCATCCGCGAGCAGATCGCATCGGCGATCGACGTCGTCGTGCAGATCTCCCGACTCCGGGACGGGACGCGTCGCATCGTCTCGGTCACGGAGGTCCAGGGCATGGAGGGCGAGATCATCACCCTGCAGGACGCCTTCGCCTTCGATTTCGCGGCAGGCATGGATCAAGAGGGCCGGTTCCGGGGGCATGCCATCCCCACCGGCGTTCGTCCGCGCTTCGTCGACCAGTTCGAGGAGCTCGGAATCGTCGTGCCATCGAGCATCTTCCGGTATGAGCCGCGGGGTCTCGGGATCGGGGAGATCGCGTGAACCTCCTCTTCGCCGTCGGACTCACCTTCGCGATCCTCGCCGTGCTGACGCTCGTCCTCTTGGTCATCGCACCTCCGCCGAAGCGGGTTGCGGTGGAGCGGCGCCTAGCGCCGGGCGAGGAGTACGTCTCGGCGCTGACCCGCGCGACCGACAAGACCGTCGAGGTCATCGACACCGCCATGGCTCAGCGCAGCCGGGGGTTGTTCAACGAGGAACGCCTCGAATTGGCAGGCATCCGCACGTCACCCTCGGGCATGATCCTCCTGACGTTCTCCCTCGCGGCCGTACTGGCCGTACTCGGGGCACTCGTCGGCTTCGGTTCGTGGTGGGCGGTCCTCTGGGCGCTGATCTTCGCCGCACTTGCGCCGCTCCTCGTGTCGATGGTGCTGACGGTGCGGACGAGTCGGCGCCGCGCCGCCTTCGCGGACCAGCTCGACGACACCCTCCAACTCGTCTCCGGAAACCTGCGGGCCGGCCACGGGCTCACCCAGGCATTGGACTCGGTCGCCCGGTTCGCGGACCCGCCCACGACCGAGGAGTTCTCGCGCATCGTCAACGAGACGAGGCTCGGTCGCGACCTCGGTGATGCCTTGATGAGCACCGCCCACCGCATGCGGTCCGACGACTTCACCTGGGCGGCTCAGGCGATCGACATCAACCGGGCGACTGGTGGGAATCTCTCCGAGACGCTGCAGCGGACCGCGGCGACGATCCGCGAACGCAACCAGATTCGCCGTCAGGTGAAGGCGCTCAGTGCCGAGGGTCGACTCTCGGCGACGATCCTGTTGATTCTGCCGGTCGCCGTCTTCCTCGGCGTGCTCCTCCTCCAGCCGGGCTACCTCGCCCCGTTCTTCCTGCCACCGTGGGGCTGGATCGCGATGGTCGTGGCCGTCGTCCTCATGGCGGTCGGCACCGTCTGGATGCTCATGGCCGTCCGAGTGAAGTTCTAGGGGCACACGATGTGGGTCGCGTATATCTCCATCGCCGTCATCGCCATCGCGGTCGGCGTGCTCGTCTTCCTCGTGTTCACCACCATCCCGGTGAAGGCCAACGTCGTGGCCGTCGTCGCCCCCGCGACTGAGACCGAGCGCGCCCGCGTGGAGAAGGCCACGTTCTCCGAAACCCTCGCCGCCGTGATGCCGACGGGGTACACGGGATGGGTCCAGCGCAAGATCATCTACGCCGGACGAGCCGGGCAATGGACCGTGGGCGGGTTCCTCATCGTCAGACTGGTCGTCACGATCGTGGGCGTCCTGTTCGTCCTGCTCGCCGCATTCGGCACCGAGTTGCTGATGTTCCGCATCCTCGGAATCGCCTTCGGCGTGCTGGTGTTCTTCGCGCCCGAGATCATGCTCGCGAGCCGGGCCGACGACCGGCAGAAGGCCATCCTGCTCGCATTGCCCGACACCCTCGATCAGATGACGATCGCCGTCGAGGCGGGGCTCGGGTTCGAAGCGGCAATGGCCAAGGCGGCGCAGGGAAGCCAGGGTCCGCTCTCCGAGGAGCTCATCCGCACGCTGCAGGACATGAGCATCGGCCGATCCAGGAGCGACGCGTACTCGGCGCTCCTCGCGAGGACCGATTGCACCGACCTCAAGCGATTCGTGCGGGCCGTGCAGCAGGCCGATCGCTACGGCATCGCGATCGCCGACGTGCTGCGAGTCCAATCCGGCGAGATGCGGATCAAGCGACGCCAGCGTGCGGAGGAATCGGCGATGAAGGTGCCGATCAAGGTCGTATTCCCGCTGGTCTTCTCGATTCTGCCGGTTCTCTTCATCGTGCTGCTCTACCCGGCCGTCGTGGGCATCATCGGGGCCTTCTTCTGATCGGACCCTCGCGGGACGCGGTCGCAGGTTGATTGTGCCCGGGTTCCGCGGCGCGCCCCGTTCGAATCAGAACAGTCCCGGTACGAAGCGACGCGTGCGGAGCTTGTACTCCGCGTACTCGGGGATGTGCCGCTCGAGCAGGCGTTCCTCCTGGATGGCGCGGTAGACCTGCACGACACCGACCAGGACCAGGATCCCGACCTTGGCCCAACTCGGAGAGAAGCACACCGTCCCGACGAGCGTGATCATCTCGCCGACGTAGAGCGGATTCCGCGTGTACCGGTAGGGCCCGTGCTTGACGAGGGTCCGCACCTTCGCCTCCACGCCGAAACTCCGGCCGAGGGTGATGAGCGAGGCGACGGTGAACGTCATTCCCACGGTCATGAGGGATACGGCGAACAGTTCGATCCCGGCCGAGACCTCGGCGCCCCCGAGGAACGCGAACGAGATCGGGAGGAAGGAACCCACGTACGCCGCGGCGGTGGGCAGCACCCCGGTGCTGCGAGCGCTCGCCGGTTTCCTGATGAGCAGCAACAGGACGATGACGACGTAGAACGATGCCAGCAGGACCAGGTACGCGACGTTGAGGAAGCCCACGAAGCCGGAGCTCGCTTCGCGCTGACCCTGGGAGAACAGCGACACGAACGTCACACACAGCAGGGGCACGATGATGGCGAGCAGGACCAAGCGCTCGACGTCGATCGTTCGGAGTTGCTCGCGTAGTCGCATGAATCCTCCGGTGCACAGGAACGTGCCCGGGACAGGTGAGGCTGGGGTTGGGCGACGTGGAAAGATCATATCCGCAGCACTGCCCACCGCAATGGCGCGGATGCACCGCGCGGCGGTCCTCCCGACGCGTCGATGGCGATCACGAGCCGAGGGCTCGCCGGGTTGCCTAGGCTGGCCACGAGGGGGTCCGCATGGGGGATGCAGCCGACTGGCGGCCCGACGTGCTCGGGCCGGGGTTCGAGCAGCTCACGCTGCCGCTCGGCTCCGATGACGAGGGCGAGGTCGTCGCGACGCTGGTGCGATATCGGCCCGGAGGTGACGAGCACGACGGGGACGGGCGAGCTCGCCGCTGGCGATGGCCGTGGCAGCGCGAACCCGAACGCGATCGGCCGCCCGCGGCGTCCGGGTGCGACGTGCTCTACGTGCACGGCTGGAGCGACTACTTCTTCAACCCCGAGCTCGCCCGCTTCTGGGAGCACGAGGGGGCCCGGTTCTTCGCACTCGACCTGCGCAAGTACGGACGCAGCCTCCGGGAGTGGCAGACGCCCGGCTACGCGACCGACCTCGCGGTCTACGACCAGGACGTCGACGCGGCGCTCGCCGTGATGCGCGACGAGGGCGCGGACGGGGACGATGCACCATCCCCGCGCCCGCTCATCCTGCTCGGGCACTCGACCGGCGGTCTCACGCTCAGCCTGTGGGCCGCGCGCCACCCCGGGCGGGCCGCCGCGCTCGTGCTGAACGCGCCGTGGCTGGAGTTCCAGTTGAGCGGCATCGGGCGCCAGGCGATCCAGCCGATGATCGGATTCCGCGCCCGGCTCGACCCGATGGGTCCGCTGCCGAACGTCGACCTCGGCTTCTACACCCGGTCGGTCGCGCACGAGCAGGACGGCGAGTGGGAGTACGACCACGCATGGCGGCCCGACCGCGGCTTCCGCACGCATCCCGCCTGGCTGACCGCGATCCTCGCCGGGCACGCGACGATCGCCGCCGGCGTCGAGGTCGGCTGCCCGGTGCTCACCGTGCTGTCGGCGCGATCGACGCTGCTGCCGAGGTGGGATCCGGCGATGCTGACGTCCGACATCGTCCTCGTGGTCGACGAGATCGCCGAGCGCTCGCTCAAGCTCGGTCGCGACGTCACGGTCGCGCGGATCGAGGGTGCGCTGCACGACGCGTTCCTGTCGCGCGAGCCGGCCCGCAGTGCGGCGTACGCCGCGATCCTCCGATGGCTCCGGGGGTATGCGCCCGCGGGCGAGGATCGCGCTAGGTGACGGCGTCGCCGTGCCGGTGGGCGACGTGCCATCCGCCCGCCTCACGACGGTAGACCTGCGTGACCCGCAGCGTGTACGAGCGTGGTGCGCCGTCGACCGAGACCGAGGTGTGCTCGAGCGCGACCGTGTACGCGACGTCGCCGATCACGTCGACGGCGAGGAGCTCGACCTCGAAGCGCGTGCAGTCCGAGAAGCTCGCGCCCAGGAAGTCGAACAGGGCGTCGACCTCGGGCGACCCGATCGCGTTGCGCCAGGCGCCCAGCACGCTCACAGGCTCGGTGCGCGACCAGAGGGCCCGACGCGGCTCGGGGTCGCCGTCGTGCAGCGCGCGTTCCGCCTCGGTGAGCGGGCCGTGCAGCCAGGCGAGGAACTCCTCGTTCGCAGTCATGCGCTCAGCATGGGTCGCCGTCGCGTCGCGCGCAAGCGCATCGCGTGGAGCCGCCCGCCCGGGTCAGCGGAAGTTGACGAACTGGAGGTCGACGTCGAGGTCGGCGGCCTTCAGCAGCCGGATGGTCTCCTGCAGGTCGTCGCGGCTCTTCGACGAGACACGCAGCTCGTCGCCCTGGATCTGCGACTTCACCGACTTCGGTGCCTCGTCGCGGATCAACTTGCCGATCTTCTTGGCGTTCTCCTGCGAGATGCCGTCCTTCAGGGCGACCTCGATGCGGAACTCCTTGCCCGACGCGTACGGCTCGCCGGAGTCGAGCGACTTCAGCGAGATGCCGCGCTTGATGAACTTCGACTGCACGACGTCGAGCACCGCCTTGACGCGCTCCTCGGAGCTCGCCTTCAGCAGGATCTTCTCGCCGGACCACTCGACCGACGCGCCCACGCCCTTGAAGTCGTAGCGCTGGTCGACCTCCTTGCGGGCCTGGTTGACGGCGTTCTCCGCCTCCATCTTGTCGACCTTGCTCACGATGTCGAACGTCGAATCAGCCATGGGCGCCAGTCTACCGAGCGGTCGGCGGATGCCACGGGCGAGCGGATGCCGCGGGACGGGCGCCGGTGCCTCGTCCCGGTCGGCCCTGCCGGTCGCGATGACCTACCCTTGATCCGTGATCCTGAGCGAACGTCGCGTCCTGCGCGCGACTGCGGCGTGATCGACCCGCTCGGTGCGGCCGCCTTCGCGGTCGCCGTCATGACCGCCGCCGTCGCCCAGTCCGCCACCGGGTTCGGGTTCGCGCTCATCGCCGCCCCCGCCCTCATCCTGATGGCGCCGGACCGGAGCCCGTTCGCCCTGCTCGCCGCGAGCCTCGTGGTGCTGGTGACCACCCTCTGGGACAACCGCTCGGGCTTCGAGTGGCGGGTCGTGCTGCCCATCGTCGCGGCATCGGTTCCGGGGGCGATCGCCGGCACGCTCGTGCTCGCCGTCGCGGGCGGGCCGGAGCTGCGCACCGTCATCGGCGTGCTCGTGATCGCCGCGAGCACGATCGGCCTGCTCGGGCTCCGGTTGCCGCAGCGGCGCGCGACGATCCTCGCCGCGGGCGCGTTCGCGGGCGGCCTCAACTCGCTCGCGTCGATGCCGGGGCCGCCCCTCGCCGTCGCCTACCGACCGGACCGGCCCGACCGGCTCCGTGCGAACACCGCCGCCGCCTTCCTCGGGATGACTCCGGTCTCGATGGCGACCACGGTCATCGCCGTCCCGCCCGACCTCGTCGACCTCCAGCTCGCCGGGGTCATGGCCGCGCTCGCGGGGCTCGGCCTCCTCGTGGGACGCGGCTGGGTGCGGCGACTGCCGATCCGCATCGTCTCGCGCGCGGCGCTCGGCCTCAGTGCGGCCGCGGGCGCGACGCTCGTCGTGACCTCGCTCGCCGCGGTCGGCTGACGCGGGCTGCGGTGTCGGGGCGGGTCAGCGCTCGGGCGGCACGGCCGTCGACGAGCGCACGCGGAGCTCGAACGGCAGGGGAGTGGCGGCCGCGGGCGACGCGCCCTCGGGGCCGGGCTCGAGCTGCTCCATCAGGATCTCGACCGCGTGCTCGCCCTGGCCCTGCGGGAACTGGGCGACCGTCGACAGGCCGAAGAAGTCGGAGAGGTCGTAGTCGTCGACGCCGATGATCGACACGTCGCGCGGCACGACCATCCCGAGGTCGCGCGCCGCGAGGATCGAGCCGATGGCCATCTCGTCGGACGCCGCGAAGATCGCCGTCGGCCGGTCGTGGGGCACGCCGAGCAGCTGCTTCGCGGCGTGGTACCCGCCCGCCACGGTGAAGTCGGCCGGCGCGAACAGGCGCGGGTCGGGCTCCACGCCGACCTCGCGGAGCGAGGCCTCGTACCCGAGCCGGCGGTTGGTCGGCAGGTGGAAGTCGAGGTCGAACTCGAGGTCGCCGCCGATGTGCGCGATCCGGCGGTGCCCGAGCGCGATCAGGTGGTCGGTCGCGAGGCGCGCGACCGCGACGTCGTCGATCGTGAGCGTCCGCACGCCCGGGATCGGGCCGCCGACGCCGACGAGCGGCTTGCCGAGGTCGTGCAGGCGCTGGACCTCGGGTTCGGTGAGCTCGAGCGAGACCGCGACGACGGCGTCCACGCGCTGCCGGAGGAGGAAGTGCTCGAACACGCTCGAGCGCTCCCGGCCGTCGCCCGCGAGGTTGTAGAGCGTGAGGTCGTAGCCGTGCCGGAGCAGCGAGCGCTGGGCGCCCTCGAGCACCGCCGAGAAGAACCACCGGTTCAGGAACGGGATCACGACGCCGACGTTGCGGGTGCGCCCGGAGGCGAGGCTCGACGCGTTCGACGAGACGACGTAGCCGAGCTTCGTCGCCGCATCCTCGACCTTCGCCTTGGAGGTCGGCGAGACGTGCCCGCGCCCGCTGAGGGCGCGCGAGACCGTCGCGGTGGACACCCCCGCGAGCTTGGCCACCTCTTCGATGCCGACCATGGAATACTCCGCCTGCCTCCGTCCTCGGAGCGTCGGACGGGCGCTGCCGATCCTATCGCCGGACGGAGTGGCGCGTTGAGCGCGGCGGCGGCGTGCGGTAGAAAGGTGCGGGTCCGGGCGGGCCCTCAGGGGGGTTCGGCCTGCCACCCGTCTGTTCGAAGGGACGTCCGCCGTGAAGTGGATCAAGCGCATCGTCTTGGCGCTCGTCATCGGGTTCGCCCTGTTCTACACGATCACCCGCCCAGAGGATGCCGCGGCCGCCGTGCAGGGCGCGTTCGAGGCCGTCTGGGGCGCCATCGAGGCCGTCGGCCGCTTCTTCACCTCGCTCGTCTCCTGACCGCGAGACCCGTCGTGAACCCGCGCGCCCGAAGCCTCTTCGACCCCCGCGTCGAGCGGTTCCTGATCGCCGACGAGGGCGAGGTCGTGGTCGACGAGGTGGCCAAGCACTGGGCGGCGATCGCGACGCCGGTGCTCGGACTCGTGGCATCCGTGCCCCTGCTCCTGCTGGCCTTCGTCGTGCCGCCGCAGGCGTGGTGGCTTCCCGCAGTGCTCGCCCTCGGGCTCGCGATCTGGGCCATGTCGCGCATCCTGCAGGCCCAGATGGACCGATTCGTGATCACGAACATGCGCGTGTTCCGCGTCCACGGCATCCTCTCGCAGCACATCGCGACGATGCCGCTCGCGCGAATCCTCGACATCTCGGTGCACCAGCCGTTCATCGGTCGCGTCTTCGGCTACGGCCACTTCGTGTTCGAGTCGGCCGCGCAGAACCAGGGCCTGAACCGGATCCGGTACGTCGGCAACCCGCGCGAGCGCGACCTCACCATCCAGCGCACCATCGCGCGCGCCGGCCTGCGCGGGGCGGTGAACCGCGGCGCCGGCGTTCCGGAGCCCGGCGGCATCTCGGTGCGTGCGGCGACCGGTTCGCACGACGCGGCCTCGACCGGCGTCGGCGTCGACGATCGGCACGAGCGGTTCGGCCCGAACGACACGATGCCGATCGATCGGCTCTAGCCCGCGTCGGGCCGGGTTCCCGAACCCGCATCGAGCCGGTTCCCGGAGCCGCACCATCCGATGCCGGCCTCGATTTCGTGCAGCGGCACCGCGCGGGTATCCTTGTGTGGCCCCCGGTCATGTGAACAACGTGGTCGGGCGTACGGCGAGTTACCCAAGCGGCCAAAGGGATCTGACTGTAAATCAGCTGTCTACGACTTCGGGGGTTCGAATCCCTCACTCGCCACGTCTGGAAGCCCCGGTTCGCCGGGGCTTCCGTCGTTCTCCCGCGGGCGTGGGCGCCCCGGGCGTAGCGTGGGGGCCATGACCCAGCACGCCGCGCCCGTGGCATCCGCCGACCTGCTCGCCGTGGCGCGACGCATCGCGCTCGCCGCCGCCGACCGCGCCCTCGAGGAACGCCGTCGCGGCGTCAGCGTCGCCGCGACGAAGTCGACGCCGACCGACATCGTGACCGCGGTCGACCGCGACACCGAGGAGCGCATCCGCTCGATGATCCTGGACGCCCGGCCCGACGACGGCATCTTCGGCGAGGAGGAGGACGCGCACGTCGGCTCGACCGGCCTGAACTGGGTGGTCGACCCGATCGACGGCACCGTCAACCTGCTCTACGACATCCCGGCCTGGTCGGTGAGCATCGCGGTGGTCGACGGCCCGCCCGATCCGGAGCACTGGCGCGCGCTCGCGGGGGTCGTCGTCAATCCGGTCTCGGGAGAGGTCTTCGAGGCGCACGCCGGCGGCGGGGCGCGGCTCGGCGACCGCGACCTGCGGGTCAACGAGGACGTGCCGTTGTCGCGCGCGCTCGTCGGCACGGGCTTCGGCTACTCCGCGGATCGCCGCCGCAGCCAGGCGGAGGTGCTCGTTCGCATGCTGCCGCAGATCCGGGACATCCGGCGGTTCGGTTCGGCGGCGCTCGACCTGTGCGCCGTGGCGGCCGGACGCCTCGATGCGTTCTACGAGGTCGGCCTGAACCCGTGGGACCACGCGGCGGGCGGCCTGGTCGTGCGTGAGGCGGGCGGGCGGATGGGCGGCCTGCGCGGCGAGGCGGAGAGCGATCGGATGCTGCTCGGCGCCACGTCGTCGGTGTTCGACGAGCTCGCCGCGCTGCTCGAGGGCTCGGGTGCGTGACGGCTCGCACCGTGCCGCGATCGACCACCCGTGCAACATCTGTCCGCGATCCCGGACGGCACCCGGCGAATCGTCCGTCCGACGTGGCGCGATGACGCGTGAGCGGTTAGTCTTTACCGATCCGTGACCAACGGGCCCTGAACCGGGTCGCGGCGCCCCCGTCAGCCCCCCGAACGAGCGAAAGTCCCCCGACGTGCCCGAGATCCCCCTCGTGCCCGACCATTCAGCGCCAGGCACCCAGGACCCTCTGCGGTCGCAACGGCCCCTGTCGCGCCGCGAGTTGCGGGACCGTTCGCACGCCATCCCGGCCGAGCCGGTCGACCGTCGGGTCGGCGACTCGGCCGTCCGCGTATCCGGGGGCACGTCCTTCGAGCACCTGCTCCCGTCGCAGCCGCTCCCGATCGGCGGGAACGAGTTGCGCGGTCGTGCGGATGCGACTGGTCCGCTCCGTCCGCGCGATCGGCGCCTCGCGGCCGAGGATGAGCCTGCGGCCGATGTGGACGCGTCCGCCGCGTCACGGCGGGCACGCCGGGTCGCGGCGCCTGCCGTGCAACCGCCGGTCGAGCGCCCCGCAGCATCTCGCGAGCCCGGGCGCCGAGCGGCGCCGCCCGTCGTCGACCAGTCGACGCCGGCCGCGCGGACCGGCCGCCGCGCAGCACCGGGACCGGTCGACGGCGACGTCCCGGGCGCCCCGGCGACGGGGCCACGCAGCTCGACGCCCGCCACGCCGCCGTCGCAGGCCGGGTGGCCGGCGCGGAACGTGCCCGGCGAGCCCGGCGTCGGTTGGACGCCGCAGCGTCGGCCGGGTGCGGACGCCACCGCCCCGGCGCCCCGTGCGACCGACCACGGTCGTGTCGAGCCGCGCCGCGACGACTCGCTCCGCACCGGCGAGTCGCTCCGCACCGGTGAGCCGCGCCGCGACGAGTCGCTCCGCACCGGCGACCCGCGCGCCCGGTCCGCCCGCACCGGACCGGAGTCGCCCCGCCCGGCCGCTCGCCCCGCGGGCCCCGTCGATCCGAGCCGAGCACCTCATCCCGGGACCCGCTCGCCGCGACCGGTCGAGCGACCGGCTGCGCCGGCGCGCCCGGACGCCCAGCGGGCGGAGGGCGCACCCCCGCGCGCGCCGCAGCGCGAGGCCGGCATGCCGCCCGTCCGCCCGGCCGGCACGCGACCGGGTCCGCGCCATCCGGGCGACGTTCGCAGCGCCCGACCGGGAACGCCGGGCTCCGGCCCCGAGGCCGCGGCAGCGCGACGTGCGCAGGGCGCACCGCGTTCGGACGCGGTCGCCGGCGCCGTGCGCCCCGTGCCCGGGCCCTCCATGAACGAGGTCCCGCGTCCCTCCCGTTCCGACCGGGGCACGGGCCGCGAGGCCGACCGCCGCCCGTCGTCGGTCGACCGCCGGCCGCCGCAGCGCGATGAGCGGGCGGCTGCGCCGTCCGAACGGCCCGAGGCGCGCGCCGACGTCGCGCCGCGGCCGAACGACGCCGCGGGCGACATCGGCGACCTGCTCGGCTTCGGAGCCACGCCCGTGGGGCACGAGGTCCGCGAGTTCGACGTCGCACCGGTCGACGGCCAGGCCTCCGCGGGCCACCGGATGCCGGTCGGTCGACGCACGCCGGCGGACCGGCGCGCTCCGCAGGGCCCGGTCACCCGCCCCGAGGCCGCACGGCCGTCCGCGGCGCGCGCGCCCCGGCGATCGGCGCGGCGCGCCGTGACCACGCGGATGGCCGGCGTCGTCGCGATGGGCTTCGTCGCCCTCCTCGCGCTCGCGACCTCCGTTCCCTCGCTCTCCCTCCTCACGCCGGCGGAGGTGCAGGCCATGGCGCTCGCCCAGACCACGCGCACCACCGTGGACGGGCAGCGCGTCGACATCTCCGGCGGCGCGCTCGCCGGGGGCATCGAGCGCGAGGGCTACGAGGCGCAGACGATCGAGGAGTACGCGCAGGCCGCGGGCATCCGCGCCGAGGCGACCTTCACGAACAACCCGCTCGGCACGGTCCAGTGGCCGTTCGCGGTGGGTGTGCACATCGGCGATCGCTTCGGCTACCGCAACTGCTACGGCTGCTCGACCAACCACCACGGGCAGGACTTCAACCCCGGCCTCGGTGCCCAGATCCAGTCGATCGCCGACGGCGTCGTGTCGGTCTCGACCGACTCGGGCGGCTCGCTCGGCGTCGTCGTGATGGTCGACCACGTGATCGACGGCCAGGTGATCACGAGCGTCTACGCCCACATGGAGTACGGCTCCCGGCGGTTCGAGGTCGGCGATACGGTCGAGGTCGGCGACGTGCTGGGCACCACGGGCAACACCGGCATGTCCACGGGCCCGCACCTGCACTTCGAGATCCGCATCGGCGGGGTCGACGGCTACTGGGTCGACCCGCTCGAGTGGCTCTGGGCCAACACCAACTGAGCCGCCGGGCGCTCGCGCCGTGACCGCATATGCGCGTCACGGCATGCGCTCAGTCGGGTCCGTGACCGGGCGGCGAACCGCCACCGCGCCCGCCGACGCCGGTGGGGCGGGCGCAGTGTCGCGCCCGCCCCACCGGCGGTGGTCGATCTCGCGTCCTAGGAGACGAGCCAGACGGTGGTGTCGGCCGGGAGACGATCGCCGTCGAGCGGGCCGCTGGTGAGCAGGATCTCGCCGGACGGCAGCGCGACGGGCTCCGAGCCGGTGTTCGCGACGACGGTGATCCCGCCGTTGCGGAACATCAGCACGTCGTCGCTCCCGCTGTCGAGCCATTCGATCGAGCCGCTCGCGAGCGAACGTGCGCGGCGCTCCGTGAGCGCGGCCCGGTAGAGCTCGAGCGTCGAACCCTCGACGCCGCGCTGGCGGTCGCGGGCGTAGTCGGCCCACTGCGCGGGCTGGGGAAGCCAGGGGTCCTCCGAGGGGCCGAAGCCGTACGACGGCGCGTCGGCCTCCCACGGGATCGGCACGCGGCATCCGTCGCGGCCGTAGCGCTCGCCGTCGGTGCGGAACCACGTGGGGTCCTGACGCGCCTCGTCGGGGAGGTCGATCGCTTCGGGCAGGCCGAGCTCCTCGCCCTGGTAGATGTAGGCGGAGCCGGGAAGCGCGAGCATGAGCGCGGTCGCGGCGCGGGCACGGCGAAGGCCGACGGCGGGGTCGGGCAGGCCCGGGCTCTTGGGCCCGATGCCATGGCCCTGAAGGCTGTCGGCGGTCAGGGCGAGCCGCGAGGCGTGGCGGATGACGTCGTGGTTCGACAGGACCCACGTCGAGGGCGCGCCGACGGCCGCGAAGGTGTCGATCGAGTGATCGATGACCTTGCGCAGGGCAGCGGCCTCCCAGGGCGTCTCGAGGTAGGCGAAGTTGAACGCCTGGTGCATCTCGTCGGGGCGCACCCACTTCGCGACGCGGCTCAGCGGGTCGACCCAGGCCTCAGCGGCGAGGATGCGCTCGCCGTCGTACTCCTCGAGGACCTTGCGCCAGTCGCGGTAGACCTCGTGCACGCCCTCCTGGCCCCAGTAGGGGGCGCCGTCGCCCTCGTCGTGGATCTCGGGCTCGAGCGGCACGCCGGCCTCGAGTCCGTGGGCGTTGCCGCCCATCGAGCCCGCGTCGGCGGGCGGGGTGTAGTCGGGCAGGCCCTCGGCCTTGATGAGGCCGTGCGCCACGTCGACGCGGAAGCCGTCGACGCCGCGGTCGAGCCAGAAGCGGAGGATGCGACGGAACTCCCCGCGCACCTCCTCGTCGGTCCAGTCGAAGTCGGGCTGCGAGCTGTCGAAGATGTGCAGGTACCACTGGCCCGGCGTGCCGTCGGCGTTCGTCGTGCGGGTCCACATCGATCCGCCGAAGACCGACTCCCAGTTGTTCGGCGGGAGCTCCCCGTCGACGCCGTTGCCGTCGCGGAAGATGTAGCGCGCCCGCTCCCGGCTTCCGGGCGGGGCGGCGAGGGCCTCCTGGAACCAGGCGTGCTGGTCGCTGGAGTGGTTCGGGACCATGTCGACGATGACCTTCAGGCCGAGCCGGTGCGCCTCGGCGAGCATGTCGTCGAAGTCGGCGAGCGTGCCGAAGCGGGGGTCGACGTCGCAGTAGTCGGCCACGTCGTACCCGGCGTCCTTCTGCGGCGAGGTGTAGAACGGCGACAGCCAGATCGCGTCGACCCCGAGCTCGGCGAGCGCGGGGAGGCGGGTGCGGATGCCGGCCAGATCGCCCATGCCGTCGCCGTTCGCGTCGGCGAAGGAGCGGGGGTAGATCTGGTAGATCGCGGCGGTGCGCCACCATTCGGAAGTCATGCGGAAACCCTAAGCCAATCTCACGTATCTGGAAGCGTTTGCAGCAAGACGACCGCGCTGCCGCCCTGCGAACCCCGTATCGATCGGGTAACGCCGAGTTGTCAATACGACTCGAAGAGGGTATACCTGAAACCGCTTGCAATCACATCGCGGGCAACTACATCCGGAAGAACGGCCTTTCGAGCACGGTGCGCGGAACTCCCCACCAGGCGAAGGCGCCGGTCTCACGCACACTGAGAAGGGCACACCAATGCGGGTGAACAAGAAGAGCCTCCTCGCGGCCGGCGCTGTCGCCGTCGTCGCGACCCTGGGCCTGGCCGGCTGCGCCGGCGATTCGGGCGAGGGCGACAACGGCGCCACCGCCGAGGGCGGCACGCTGACCGTCTGGGTCGACTCCGAGCGAGTGGACGCGCTGAAGGGCGCGGCCGAGGCCTACACCGAGGAGACCGGCGTCGAGGTCGACCTCGTCGGCAAGGACGTCTCGACCATCAAGGACGACTTCATCCAGCAGGTCCCGACCGGCGAGGGCCCCGACATCACGATGGGCGCGCACGACTGGCTGGGCGAGCTCTCGACCAACGGCGTCGTCGCGCCGCTCGAGCTCGGCGACTCGGCCGCGGACTACCTCCCCGTCGCGATCGACGCGGCGACCTACGAGGGCACCGTCTACATGCTCCCCTACGCGGTCGAGAACATCGCGGTGCTCCGCAACGCCGACCTCGTCTCCGAGGCGGCGACGAGCTTCGACGACATGATCGAGAAGGGCAAGGCCGCCGGCCTCGACCAGCCCTTCGTGGTGGAGCAGGGTGCCGAGGGCAACCCGTACCACCTCTACCCGTTCCAGACGGCGTTCGGCGCCCCGGTGTTCGGCACGAACGACGAGGGCTACGACCCCAGCGACCTGCAGCTCGGCAGCGCCGGCGGCACCGAGTTCGCCGAGTGGCTCAGCGGCCAGGGCAAGAACGGCACCGGCGTCTTCAACACCGACATCGACGGTGACATCGCCAAGCAGGCCTTCCTCGACGGCACGGCCGCCTTCTGGCTGACCGGCCCGTGGAACGTGGGCGCCGCGATCGACGGCGGCGTGAACGTCGCGATCGACACCGTCCCGAGCCCGACCGGTGACGCCGCGTCGCCGTTCGCCGGCGTCAAGGGCTTCTTCGTCTCGTCCGAGTCGGAGAACAAGGTCGCCGCGAACGACTTCCTCGTGAACTACATCGGCACCGAGGACGTGCAGCTCGAGCTGTTCGAGGCCGGCAACATCCTGCCCGCGCTCTCGGCCGCCGCCGAGTCCGCGTCGTCCGACCCGATCATCGAGGGCTTCGCGGCCGTCGGCCAGGAGGCCGTCCCGATGCCGGCCATCCCCGCCATGGGTTCGGTCTGGCAGTACTGGGGCATCGCCGAGGCCTCGATCATCAACGGCGAGGACCCCGCGGCCACGTGGGAGAAGCTCACCGCCGACGTCCAGGCGGCGATCGACGCCAAGTAGGGCCTGAGGCTCCGGGCCGGATGCCAGTCGGCATCCGGCCCGGAGCCACACGCGTCCCCAGAGCGTTCGAGAGAAGAGCGGGCACATGAGCATCACGACCGACGAGCGAGTCGCCGACCAGGCCACTCCGCCCACGAAGCGCCAGCGGCGTGCCGCGGCGCTCGCCGACGCCGCATCCGGCGGCGTCCGCATCATCCTGATCAAGCTGCTGCTGCTCGGCATCGTCGACGCGCTCGCCCTCTACGCGGTCTTCGTCCTCGCGCTCTCGCAGGACTGGATCGTGCTCGGCGTCGTCGTCGGCGTCACGATCCTGGTCAACTGGATCTACTTCTCGCGCAAGCGGCTTCCGGCGAAGTACCTCACGCCGGGCGTGATCTTCCTCGTGCTGTTCCAGGTGTTCGTGCTGGTCTACACGGGCTACATCGCGTTCACCAACTACGGCACCGGGCACAACGGCTCCAAGGAGCAGGCGGTCAGCTCGCTCATGGCCGCGTCGCTCGAACGCGTCCCCGACTCGCCGACCTACAAGGTCACCGTCGTCGACCAGCTCGGCACGCTCGGCCTGCTCGTCACCGACCCCGACGGCGACGTCAGCGTCGGCACCGCGGAGCAGCCCCTGCAGCCCGTGGACGGCGCCGAGCTGGACGGCGGCACGGCGGTCGCGATCGACGGGTGGACCTCGCTCCGCTTCGCCGACGTGATCGCACGCACCGACGAGATCACCGAGCTCGCGGTGCCGTTCTCGGACGACCCCAACGACGGGGCCATCCGGACCCCCGACGGCTCCAACGCCTACCTCTACACCTCGAACCTCGTGTACGACGAGGCCGCGGGCACCATGACCGACCTGCGGAGCGGCACGGTGTACTCGGACATCGGAACCGGGGCCTTCACGTCGGAGGACGGACAGGAGCTCCTGCCCGGCTGGCAGATCACCGTCGGGTTCGACAACTTCATCCGCGCCGTCACCGACACGCGACTGGCCGGCCCGCTCTTCTACGTGACGCTGTGGACGTTCGCGTTCGCGCTCATCTCGGTCGCCTCGACGTTCTTCCTCGGCCTCTTCCTCGCGCTCGTCTTCAACGACATGCGCATGCGGGGGCGGAAGTACTACCGCGTGGTCATGATCATCCCGTACGCGATCCCGTCGTTCCTGTCGGCGCTGGTCTGGGCGGGCATGATGAACGAGAGCTTCGGCTTCATCAACCAGGTCATCTTCGGCGGCGCGTCCATCCCGTGGCTCACCGATCCATGGCTGGCCAAGGTCTCGGTGCTCATCGTGAACCTGTGGCTCGGCTTCCCGTACATGTTCCTCATCTGCACCGGGGCGCTCCAGTCGATCCCGGATGACGTCAACGAGGCGTCGAGCATCGACGGCGCCTCGGCATGGCAGACCTTCCGCCACATCAAGCTCCCGCTGCTGCTGGTCTCGGTCGCGCCGCTGCTCATCGCGTCGTTCGCGTTCAACTTCAACAACTTCAACGTCATCTACATGTTGACCAACGGCGGACCGCGCGACGTCGGCGCGCCGATCCCGGTCGGCTTCACCGACATCCTGATCTCGATGGTCTACAAGGTGGCGTTCACCGGGCAGAACCGCGACTACGGTCTCGCGGCGGCGTACTCGATCATCATCTTCATCGTGGTCGCGGTGATCTCGATCATCGCGTTCCGCCGGACCAAGTCGCTCGAGGAGATCAACTGATGTCGAACCAGCCGATCCCCGGCTCGGAGGCCGGCCTCCTCGAGGGCGAGATCCGCGAAGAGGGCGAGGCCGTCCGCGCGGGACGCGACCCGGAGCTGCGCGCCACGTCCTCGACGCCGAAGCGCCCGTTCAACCTCGTCAAGTGGTTCAAGGCGACCGGATGGCGCCACCTCGTGGGCCTCGTCGTCGTCGTGTTCGCGATGTTCCCCGTCGTGTTCGTCATCTCGTCGTCGCTCAACCCGAACGGCACGCTCACGGGCTCGAACGCCCTGTTCTCGCAGATCGGGTTCGACGCGTACGCGCGGATCCTGACGAACCCGCAGGTGCCGTTCACGACCTGGTTCGCGAACACGCTGATCATCGCGGGCGTCACGGCCCTGCTCACGGTGTTCCTCGGCGCGCTCGCCGCCTACGCGTTCTCGCGCATGCGGTTCACCGGGCGCCGGTTCGGGCTGATCACGATCGTCGTCGTCCAGATGTTCCCGCAGATGCTCGCGGTCGTCGCGATCTTCCTGGTGATGACCGCGATCAGCGACTGGTTCCCCCAGATCGGCCTGAACACGCACATCGGCCTGATCATGGTGTACCTCGGCGGCGCGCTCGGCGTGAACACCTACCTGATGTACGGGTACTTCAACACGATCCCGTCGTCGCTCGACGAGGCCGCGAAGATCGACGGTGCGGGCCACGCGCGCATCTTCTTCACGATCATCCTGCGACTGGTCGCCCCGATCCTCGCCGTGGTCGCGCTGCTGTCGTTCATCTTCTCGGTGAACGAGTACGTGGTGGCGTCGGTGATCCTGATCGACACCGAGAACCAGACCCTCGCGGTGGGCCTCACCAAGCTCGTCTCGAACCCGCGCTACGCGGACTGGGCGGCGTTCTCGGCCGGCGCGGTGATCGCCGCGCTGCCGGTCGTGCTCCTGTTCCTGTACCTGCAGAAGTACATCGTCGGCGGCCTCTCCGCGGGCGCGGTCAAGTAGCCCCGGTCACCACCGGTACGGATGCCGCGCGCGGAACCCCCGCGTCGCGGCATCCGTCGTGAGCAGCCCCACCCATGCTCGGTCCACCCGAACGACCCGAAACCGGAGCCCCCGCCATGACGTCGCAGACGCCCCCGCCCGTTCCCCCTGCCCCATCCGCACCCGGCCCGGTCGCCACGGCCGCTCCGGCGCGCGAGCATGCCCCGCCCGCCCAGTGGTCGCCGCCCGTCCTGCCCCCGCAGAACGTGCTCGCCTGGGTCGCGTTCGGCCTCGGAATCGGCGGGATCATGTTCGGCGTCCTCGCCTCGATCCCCGCGATCGTGTGCGGCCACATCGCTCGTCGGCAGGTCCGCCGACGCGGTGAGCAGGGCGCCGGCGCCGCGCTCACGGGCCTGATCCTGGGGTACGCCATCACGGCGCTGCTCGTCGTCGGGATCGGGCTCTACGTGCTGTTCATCGCGTTCCTGATCGGTGCCGCCGGCCTCGCCTCAGGAGCCGGATCGGCGATCTGACCGCCGATTTAACGTGCGCGCGCCGAGGTGATATTCTCGTGTGGTTGCCGCAGCGCGGCACACGCCCCGATAGCTCAGTGGTAGAGCACTTCCATGGTAAGGAAGGGGTCGTCAGTTCAATCCTGACTCGGGGCTCTGGTTCCTCCGGCGCGATCCGGAGCGGCCTTCGCGGCGGGGTAGCTCAGGTGGTTAGAGCACACGGCTCATAATCGTGGTGTCGCGGGTTCGAGTCCCGCCCTCGCTACCGTGAAACCCCCGGTCATCCGGGGGTTTTGTCGTTCTCGGATGCGACTGCACTGCGGTCGGAGGCGCCGCGGGCGCCTCCACGCGCTAGCGCATCCGACGCGTCGAGTCGACCACCTGCGCCCGGACCGCCCGCCGACCTACCGTGGCGGGGGAGGTGCGCTCGGATGGACGTGCAGAGGGACCTCGCCCGGTCCTCCCTGACGGATGAACGCGATTCGGGCGTGCCGTCGACCCCGGACCAGGCCGAGACCGCGGCCCGGGGGCGCGCGGACCCGGCCGCGGCGCAGGCGCCGACGCGCCGTGAGGCGCTCGCCGCCGGCCGCCTGCGCCAGCGACCCGAGGCCGAGCGGATGAACGCCGCGGAGCGCCTGGCGAAGCGCCTCGACCGCCCGATGGGCATCCTCGGCATCGTCTTCCTGTTCGTCGTGCTCGGGCAGGTCCTGGCGCAGGATCCGACGCTCGTGACTGTCTTCTCCGTGCTCGGCTGGATCTTCTGGGCGATCTTCGTGGCGGAGTTCGCCCTGAGAGCCTGGGTCGCCCGATCGGCGGCGTTCTGGCGTCGCAACTGGTGGCAGGTCGTCTTCCTCGCCGTGCCGTTCCTCCGCTTCTTCCGGGTGCTCACGTTCTTCCGCGTCGCGCCCATCGCGCGGCTGGGCGGGGTGCTGACCGCCGGGGTCCGCGGCTCGCGGTCCGCGGGGCGACTGCTGTCGGATCGGATCGCCTGGCTCGCCGCGGTCACCGCCGTGGTCATCCTGGCCGCCAGCCAACTGCACTACCTCACCGGCGACGGCATCAGCTACGGCGAGGCGCTGTACGAGACCGCCCTCGCGACCGTGACCGGCGCCCCGCTCGAAGGCGACTCACCACTGACGCGCATCCTGCACGTGGCGCTCTCGGTGTACTCGGTCGTGGTCTTCGCGACGCTCGCGGGCTCGCTCGGCGCCTACTTCCTCCAGAAGCCGGTGCAGCGCCGCCGCGAAGCCGACGTGGCGGTCGACGAGGATGCGCTGGTCGACGACGCTGCGTTGGCCGACGAGGCCGAGACCGGAACGCCCACCGAGCCATCCGAGGGCCGGACGCCGTCCGTCGACGCGACGCACGACGACCGCGCGAACGGAACCGGGGGCCGCGCCGGACGGCGCGACCCCCGGTGACCTCCGTCAGCGAGCGTCAGACGCGCGCGGCCCGCCGCGCCACGTCGCCGAGCGCGTCGGCGTCGAGCGCGAACAGGTCGCGCGACCCGGCCGTCGCCGCGGGGACGAGTCCGGCCACTGCCGGCAGCAGCTGCTCGGCGTAGAAGCGGGCCATCGGCAGTTGGTTCGCCGCGATGGCGTCGCCGTCGAGCTCGCGCGCGGCGAGTGCGGACTTCGCGAGCAGCCATCCGCCGACCACGAGGCCCCAGATGCGCTGGTACGGGCTCGACCCCGAGAGCACCGAGTTCGGGTCGGACTGGCCGGTGCTGAGCATCCACGCGGTGGTCTGCTCGAGCATGTCGAGGCTCGTGCTCAGCTGGGCCCGGATGGAGGCGAACTCGTCGCCGGCGCCGGCCAGCTCGTCGTCGAGCTCGCGCATCGTGGCGATGAACTCGAGGAACGATGCACCGTTCCTGACGCCGAGCTTGCGCCCCACGAGGTCGGCGGCCTGGATGCCGTTGGTGCCCTCGTAGATCGCGGCGATGCGCACATCGCGGTAGTGCTGGGCGGCACCGGTCTCCTCGATGAAGCCCATGCCACCGTGGATCTGCAGCGCGAGCGACGTGAGCTCGTTGCCGAGGTCGGTGCCGAACGACTTGCAGATCGGCGTCAGCAGCCCGACGATCTCGTTCGCGCGGGCGCGGGTCGCGGCATCCGGGTGGTGCGTCGAGATGTCGACGTACACGGCGTTCAGGAGCATCATGCGGCGGAGCGCGGCGATGTACGACTTCTGCGTCATGAGCATGCGACGCACGTCGGGGAAGTCGATGATCGCCGAGTCCTGCGTGGCGCCGAGCGTGCGGCCCTGGATCCGCTCCCGCGCGTAGTCGAGCGACTGCTGGTACGCGCGCTCGGCCACGGCGAGCCCCTGCGTGCCCACCGAGAGGCGCGCGCTGTTCATCATGACGAACATGATGCGCATGCCGAGGTTCTCCTCGCCGATCAGGTACCCCGTGGCGTCCTCGTAGGACAGCACGCACGTCGGGGACCCGTGGATGCCCATCTTGTGCTCGACGCCGACGGTGTGGACGCCGTTGCGCTCGCCGATGGAGCCGTCGTCGTTCATCAGGAACTTCGGCACGATGAAGCATGAGATGCCCTTGGTCCCGGCGGGCGCGTCGGGCGTGCGGGCGAGCACGAGGTGCACGATCTGGTCGCTCAGGTCGTGGTCGCCGAACGTGATGAAGATCTTCTGGCCGGTGATGCCGTACGTGCCGTCGGGTCGCTTCACGGCCTTCGTCGTGAGGGCGCCCACGTCCGAGCCGGCGTGCGGCTCGGTGAGGTTCATCGTTCCGGCCCACTCGCCCGTGACCATCTTGGGCAGCCAGGCTTGCTTCTGCTCGTCGCTGCCGTAGTGCAGCAGGGCCTCGATCGCGCCCTGCGTGAGCAGGGGCGCGAGCGAGAAGGCCATGTTGGCCTCCATCATCAGCTCCTGGATCGCGAGCCCGATCGTGCGCGGGAAGTCGCCGCCGCCGAACGCCTCGGGCAGGGGGACCGACCCCCAGCCGGCCTCGACGTAGGCGGCGTAGGCCTCCTTGAACCCGGTCGCGGTGGTCACGGTGCCATCGGCGTTCAGCCGGGCGCCCTCGAGGTCGCCGGCGCGGTTGGTGGGGGCGACGACCTCGGCCATGAAGCCGCCGACCTCCTCGAGGATGTCGGTGACCATGTCGAGGTCTGCATGTTCGAAGCCCGGGAGCTCGGCGACCTGGTCGTAGCCCACGACATGCGTGAGCGCGAACGTCAGGTCGGCGACGGGCGGACGGAAATCAGTCATCTTCGGACTGTAGACGGGGGGCTCGGGGTTCGGGCCGATTCTGTCGCTGTCGACGAAGCGCGTCGGTCGATCCGGCGCCGCGGTTGTCAGATCCCGGCGAAGCACCCGCCTGCGGATCCGAACCGCGTCGGCACGAGTTCGGGTCGATCGGGAATGGACCGATCGCCGACGCGTTGGCCATGGGTGGGGTCGCCTCGCGCCTGCGGCACCCGAGCGAGGAGGGCCCGTGACCGAGCAGACCGCCGTGGGACTGCGATCCGAGCGCGGGCCGGTGCTGCTCGCGCTGATGCTGAGCACCGGGCTCGTCGCCATCGAGGCGACGATCCTCGCGACGGCCGTGCCGTCCATCGTGTCCGACCTCGGCGGGTTCGCGCAGTTCCCTTGGCTGTTCTCGATCTACCTGCTCGCGCAGGCCGTCTCGGTGCCCGTGTACGCCAAGCTCGCCGACACCGTCGGGCGCAAGCCGATCATGCTCGTGGGCATCGGCGCCTTCCTCGTCGGCTCGATCCTGGCCGGCTTCGCCTGGGACATGACCTCGCTCATCGTGTTCCGGGCCGTGCAGGGCCTCGGGGCCGGTGCGGTGCTGCCGGTCTCCATCACGATCACGGGGGACATCTACTCCGTGCGCGAGCGCGCCCGTGTGCAGGGCTACATCGCGAGCGTGTGGGCCGCGTCCTCCGTCATCGGGCCCTCGCTCGGCGGGCTGTTCGCCGAGTTCCTGTCGTGGCGGTGGATCTTCTTCGTGAACATCCCGCTCGGCCTGCTCGCGGCGTGGATGCTGATCCGCCACTACCACGAGCGCGTGGAGCGCAAGCGGCACCGCATCGACCTCGCCGGGGCGAGCGTGCTGACCGTCGGCCTCACGCTGCTGATCCTCGCCGTGCTCGAGGGCGGGCAGGCCTGGGCGTGGGTCTCGTGGCAGAGCATCGGTGCGTTCGCGCTCGCCGCGGTCCTGCTCGTCGCGTTCGTGCTCATCGAGCGGCGGGCGGCCGAACCCGTCCTGCCGCTCTGGGTGTTCTCGCGCCGCCTCATCCTGACCACCTCGCTGATCTCACTCGGCGTCGGCGCCGTGCTCATCGGCCTCACCTCGTACGTTCCGACGTTCCTGGAGGTGTCGGCAGGCCAGTCGCCCCTGGTCTCGGGCCTCGCGGTCGCCGCCCTCACCCTGGGCTGGCCGATCTCGGCGTCGCAGTCGGGGCGGCTGTACCTGCGCATCGGCTTCCGCAACACCGCGTTCCTCGGCCTCGGCATCACGGTGCTCGGCGCGAGCGCGCTCATCGCCGCGACCCTCGCACCGAACCCGGTGACCACCGCGATCGCGTGCTTCATCGTGGGACTCGGCCTGGGGCTGGTCGCGTCGCCCACGCTCATCGCCGCCCAGTCGTCGGTGCCGTGGTCGGAGCGCGGCGTCGTGACGGGAGCGAACATGTTCCTGCGCTCGATGGGCAGCGCCGTCGGCGTCGCGATCTTCGGCGCCGTCGCGAATGCGGTGATCGCCGGGACCGGCCTCGGCCCGCATTCGGGAGCGGCCATCCAGTCCGCGTCGGCCGCGGTGTTCGCGGGGGTCGCGGTCGCGGCGGTGCTCACGATCGCCGGCGCCGTCGCGATGCCCAGGGCGCACGTGGACGACATCGAGCACCGGCCGACCGAGCCCGTGGGGACTGCCGCGACGGACTGAGCCGTCGGCGGCGTTCCGCTGCGCCGCGCCATCCTCGGTTCGCCGCGGGCCGGAGGTCCCGCGTGACTCGACCGGATCGTGGTCTGATGTCGCCGGGCGAGGGGGTGCCCGGATGGCGAAGACGAGCGCTGCGGCCGCGGAGCGGTGGCGGCGACGGCGGACTCCGAGGCGACCGGCCTCGCGCCTCGTGGAGCGGTGGACGGTCGTCGACGGGGTCGACGTGTTCTACCGCGAGTCGACCGCGCCCCCGCCCGACCCGCGGGTGATGCTGCACGTCCACGGGTTCGGCATGTCGGGTCGGTACCTCCTGCCGACCGCCGAGATCCTGGCCGACCGCTTCCACACGTTCGTGCCCGACCTCCCGGGGTTCGGACGGAGCGGACGCCACGAGGAGGGGCTCGACATCCCGGACCTCGCCGAGGCTGCGGCGCGGTTCCTCGACGATCGCGGCGTCGAGCGTGCCACGCTCGTCGGCAACTCGATGGGCTGCCCGGTGATCCTCGAGTTCGCCCACCGATTCCCGGACCGCATCGACCGCGCGGTGCTCGTCTCGCCGGCCGGCGGGGCGTTCAACCGGCCGTTGCCGCGTGCGATGCGCCAGCTCGCCCAGGACGGCACGCGCGAGCCGGTCAGGATGGCGCGGGTCGCCGTCCCCGACTACGTGCGGTTCGGCGTGCCCAGCACCTTCCGGCTCTTCGCGGCGCTCACCCAATACCCCTCGCTGGAGCGGCTCCTCGGCCTCGAACTGCCCTCGCTCGTCGTCCTCGGCGATCGCGACCCGCTGATGCCGGGCACCGCGCGCGTGCAGGAGGTGGCCGGACAGGTCGACAACCACGTGCTCGCGGTGACCATCGAGGGAGCCGCTCACGCGATCAACTTCACGCACGGGCGGGCGCTGGCGCACCTGATCGAGCGGTTCATGGACGACCTCCCGATCCTCGACGACCCCGAGTGGACCGGCGGGGCGCGGGTCGTCGAGATCCACCGCGGCGTGCACCATCCGCCCCGGAAGGGCGCATGACTGAGGGGCTTGCCGGCGCGAGGCCGCTCTGGGACGCTGGCGCCTGACGCGCCCGCATCGATCGGCGGGCGCCGAGCCTCGGGGGAGGGTTCCATGGCCGAGAGCACCACGACCGACCGCCTGGACCGCAGCGCGATCGTCACCCTCGTCGCGCTCTCGCTCGGCATCCTCGTCGTCGCGAACGACTTCACGGCGCTGAGCGTCGCGGTGCCGAGCATCGAGCACGACCTCGACACGACCCTGAACCGGGCGCAGTGGGTGATCAACGGCTACACGGTCGTCTTCGGCGTGCTCATCGTCACCGGCGGCCGGCTCGCCGACCTGTTCGGGCGTCGACGCATCTTCGTCATCGGGGCGCTCGTGTTCGGCACGTTCTCGCTGCTCGGCGGTCTCGCGCCGGACATCGGGCTGCTGATCGCGGCGCGCGCGCTCATGGGCATCGGCGGCGCCATGATGTGGCCCTCGGTCCTCGGCATGGTCTACGAGATCATCCCGAAGTCCCGCAGCGGGCTCGCCGGCGGCCTGATCATCGGCGTCGCCGGCCTCGGCAACTCGATCGGTCCGCTGCTCGGCGGCGTGCTCACCGACACGCTCGGGTGGCGGTGGATCTTCTTCGTCAACGTCCCGGTGGCGCTGATCGCGGTGCTCGTCGTGCTCCGCAACGTGCCGGAGTCCGCGCGGGGCACCGGGGTGAGGGTCGACGTCCCCGGCATCGCCAGCCTGTCCGCCGCGGTGGTGCTCGTGCTCGTGGCGCTCGACATCGGCAGCGCGAACACCTTCGGCTCGCCCTGGGTGCTCGGCATGATCGTCGTCGGGATCCTGCTGCTTCCGGTGTTCGTGCTCATCGAGCGGCGGCAGGGCGACGATGCGCTGGTGCCCGCCCGCGTGGTCGGCAGCAGGCAGTTCGCCGGTGCGCTGATCTCGGTCGTGCTCCTCGGCTCCGTCTACTTCGGGGTGCTCGTCTACGTGCCGCAGTACCTCGAGAAGGAACTCGGCTGGAGTGCCTTCGCCGCCGGCGCCGGCCTGCTGCCGATGATGCTCACGTTCGCCATCGTCTCCTTCGCGGCGGGGCCGCTGTACCACCGGATCGGCAGCCGCCTCGTCGTGGGGATCGGGGCAGCCTGCCTCACCGGCGGCGTCCTCGTCGTCGCCGCGGCCATCGGCAGCGGGTACCTCCCGCTCGTGCCCGGCCTCCTGCTCTGCGGCATCGGGGTCGGCCTCTTCTTCTCCGCGATCACGACCGCCGCCGTCACCGCGGTGCGGCCGGAGGACTCGAGCCTCGCCGGCGGCATCATCTACATGGGCAACGTCGCCGGCGGATCGCTCGCCCTCGGCGTGAACACCGCGATCGTGCTCGCCGCCGCCGCGTTCACGGCCGGCATCAGGAACGCGTTCCTGCTCGACGCGGCGCTCGGCGCGGCCGGGACGATCATCGTGATCTGGTTCATCCGCTCCGATGGCTCACGGACCCCCCGCACCGGGCGTTCCGGCTGATCCCCGTCCGGGCGGGCCCGCGTCGTCGCCGTCCGGTCAGTGCCCGATGCTCAGCCACTCGTCGCCGTCGCCGCGCCGGTCCTTCCGAGCGGCCGACCCGCCGGAGTCCTCATCGCGCATCGCCTGCAGCTGCCGCTCGACCTCGGACCTGGCGCTCATCGCGGCGAGCTGGCGCTCGATGTCGGCGTCGGGGGCCGCGGTGAGGTCCTTGAGCGCGCCGCTGGCGAGGAGCTCGTCGGTCGCCGCGGCGCGGGCCTGCATCTGCGCGACGCGATCCCGTGCCCGGTCCAGGCTCGTGCCCACGTCGTCGATCTTCGCGCCGAGCCCCGCGACGGCCTCGTTCGCGCGCACCTGCGCCTCGGAGGCCGAGTAGGTCGCCTTGATCGTCTCCTTCTCGATCCGGAAGGCGGCGATCTGCTCGGAGAGCTGACGCTCGCGGTCCTGCAGCTGATCGGTCTGCCGCTGCATCCCGGCGTACTGCTCCTGCAGCGCGGCGACCTGCCGCTCGATGAGCGACCGGCGCTCGAGGGCGGCCCGCGCGAGGTCCTCCCGGCCGCCGGCCACCGCTTCGCGAGCCTGGTCGCCGAGGCGCTGGTAGCGGGTGCCGAGCTCGTGACCCTGCAGGTCGATGCGCTTCTTCGCCGTCGCGGCCTCGGCGAGCGCCTTCCGCACCTGCTGCAGGAGCTTGACCTGCTGGTCGTAGCTGTCGTCGAGGGTCTCGCGGGGGTCCTCGAGGCGATCCATCGCCCGCGAGGTCTTGCTCCGGAAGATCGTGCGCATGCGCGACGTGTTGCTGCTCATGGTGTGGTTCCCCTTGTCTCGAGCATTCAGGCGGATCGACGGATGGCGTCGGGCCCGTTCCACGACCCGCCGCGGTTCAGGGTGCGCAGTTCCTCGACGCCGGCGCGGAGTGCCGTCGCCTCGCGATCGACGTCGGCGCGGAGCCGTCCGAGCTCGTCGTCGCTGAGGCCGCCGAGCCCCGATCCGACGGCGGTGCGCATCTGGCCGACCATGTCGGCGAGCCGGTCGACCCGTCCGGCAGCGGCCGGGAGGTCCCGCTCGAGCGCGCCGCGTTCGGCTTCGCTCTCCATGAGGTGGAGCTGTCGGTCGAGGGCGGCCGCCTCGAGCTCGATGCGGCCGAACAGCCGGTCGAACTCGCCGCGCGGCCCTGGGCCCGATGCGGCGACCTGCACGGCCGCCCGCCCGCTCTCGATCGCGTCCGCGAGGCGGACGCGCAGCCGGAGCACCCGGCCGCGCGGACCCGATGCGACCTTCGCGCGTACCCGGAGGGCGTTGCCCGCGAGCAGGCGAGTGCGCCCGAGTCGGCGTGCGACCGCGCGGATGATGAGGATCGTCGCCGTGATCGACGCGACGACGATGAGCAGGAAGGACACGACCAGCCAGACGAGGATCTCCACGCGACCACCTCACGTTCTCGGGCGCTCGACGGCGCCCGACCGGATGGTGGAGCGATGCCCCGGCGCCGTTCCCGGCGCCGATGCGGGTCGAACTCGCGATATAACGCGAATATACGCCGGATCGCGTCCATCCGTCAGGGGGTGGCGGAAATCCCCAGCTTCGTCGTCGCCGCCCGGCGGCCACGGCCGCGCCAACGCGACGAGGTCCCGGCGAGCGCGATGCTCGCCGGGACCTCGTCCGCCATTCCGGTCCACTCGGTCGAGCCGGTGGACCGTCGGCGTCAGACCTGCTGGGGCAGGATGTCGAAGGACACCCGGCCGTCCTCGGCCACGCGGGCGTCGAGGACCTTGTCGTCGAGCGCGATGGTGGCGCGCTCGCCGAGGTACACGCGGGCGCCGCTCTGCTCCACGACGGCATCGCCCTGCTCGGGCGCGGGCGCGATGGCCACGCCGAACTGCGTGGCGTCCGTGTCCTCGGCCTCGATGCGCAGGCCCGATCCCTCGGGTGCGCCGGCTCCGGTCACGAGTTCCTTCACGACGGTGGTCGCGGTATCGGTCAGTGCGAACATCAGTTCCTCCTCTGCGATCACGAACCGGCCACGATGCCACGATCCGCGCCGGGGCGCCAACCGGTGGCGAGGCGCCCGAGTATCGTCTACCCTCCGAGCACTGGCCCGGTCCGCCTCGGCGGCGTAGGCTCCCGCAGCGTGGACGACGCGCACGCACGGCCGGCCGCGAGCGGCGCTCCGGAACCGGCCCTCGCCCCGCTCGGGCTCGGGCTCGCGGCACTCGGCCGCCCCGCCTACCTCACCGCAGGGCGGGACCGCGACCTCGGAGCGGACCGGAGCGTCACGGCGATGCGGGCGCGGGCGCACGCGATGCTCGACGCCGCGTGGGATCGCGGCATCCGGTTCGTCGACGCCGCCCGCTCGTACGGCCGCGCCGAGGAGTTCCTCGGCTCGTGGCTGACCGCGCGACCCGGCCGGCGCCCGGCCCTCGCGATCGAGTCGAAGTGGGGGTACGAGTACGTCGGCGACTGGCGCATGGACGCCGCGGTCCACGAGCGCAAGGAGCACTCGCTCGCCATGCTCGACCACCAGTGGCCCGAGACGCTCGCCGCCCTGGGCGGGGCGCCCGACCGGTACCTCGTGCACTCGCTCACCCCCGAGAGCGCCGTGCTCGCCGACGGGGTGCTCCTCGACCGGCTGCGCGAGCTCGCCGCATCCGGCGTCTCGATCGGCGTCTCGACGAGCGGGCCGCACCAGGGCGACGCGCTGGACGCGGCCCGGGAGCTCCCCGACTCGCCCTTCGCCACCGTCCAGGCCACGTGGAACCTGCAGGAGCCGTCGGCGGGCGAGGCCCTCGGCCGGGCGCACGAGGCCGGATGGTTCGTGGTGCTCAAGGAGGTGCTCGCGAACGGGCGGCTCGCCGACGGCGCCGGCACCGCGGGCGAGCCGCATGCCGCCGCCCTCGCCGAGGCGGACGGGCAGCCGCTGCCCGCGCTCGCCGTGGGGGCGGCGCGGTCGCAGCCGTGGGCCGACGTCGTGCTGAGCGGTGCCGTCACGCCCGCGCAGCTCGACGCCGGGCTCGACGCGAGGACCCCGTCGGTCGCCGCCGGTGCGCTCGCCGAGCTCGCGCGCGACCCGGGCGACTACTGGTCGGACCGCGGCGCGCGGGAGTGGTCGTAGCACGACGTCGCCCGCGACCGACGGCTCGTCGCCGTCCGTCCCGGCACTCGGGCGATGCGCAGGCACCGAGGTCTACCCTGAAGGGTGACCTCCGTCGAAGACCCCGCCCCGACCGCCGCTCCCGAGGAGCCTGCCGCGATCACGTTCGCCGACCTCGGACTCGAGGGCCCGGTGCTGCGGGCGCTCGACGACGTCGGCTACGAGACGCCGTCGGCGATCCAGGCGGCCACGATCCCCACCCTGCTCGAGGGCCGCGACGTCGTCGGCCTCGCGCAGACCGGCACCGGCAAGACGGCGGCGTTCGCGCTGCCGATCCTCGCCAGGCTCGACGTGGCGGACCGCCGCCCGCAGGCGCTCGTCCTGGCCCCGACGCGCGAGCTCGCGCTGCAGGTCTGCGAGGCGTTCGAGCGCTACGCGTCGCACCTCGACGACGTGCACATCCTCCCCGTCTACGGCGGGCAGGGCTACGGCGTCCAGCTCTCCGCCCTGCGTCGCGGCGTGCACATCGTGGTCGGCACCCCCGGACGTGTCATCGACCACCTCGACAAGGGCACGCTCGACCTCTCCGACCTGAAGTACCTCGTGCTCGACGAGGCCGACGAGATGCTCAAGATGGGCTTCGCCGAGGACGTCGAGACGATCCTCGCCGACACCCCGGAGGAGAAGCAGGTCGCGCTGTTCTCGGCGACGATGCCCGCGACCATCCGGCGGATGTCGCAGCAGTACCTGCGGGACCCCGAGCAGATCACCGTCAAGGCGAAGACCCAGACCTCGGCCAACATCGCCCAGCGGGTGCTCGTCGTCGCGCACGCGCGCAAGGTCGACGCCCTCACCCGCATCCTCGAGGTCGAGAACTTCGAGGGCATGATCATCTTCGTCCGCACGAAGAACGCGACCGAGGAGCTGGCCGAGAAGCTCCGGGCCCGCGGCTACGAGGCCGCCGCGATCAACGGCGACATCGCCCAGGCCCAGCGCGAGCGCACCGTCGAGCAGCTGAAGTCGGGCAAGCTCGACATCCTGGTCGCGACGGACGTCGCGGCCCGCGGCCTCGACGTCGAGCGGATCAGCCACGTCGTGAACTTCGACATCCCGACCGACAGCGAGCCGTACGTGCACCGCATCGGCCGCACCGGCCGGGCCGGGCGTTCGGGCGACGCCATCAGCTTCGTCACGCCGCGCGAGCGCGGACTGCTGAACCGCATCGAGAAGGCGACGAAGCAGCCCATGACGGCGATGCAGCTGCCGAGCGTCGACGAGGTCAACGAGTCGCGGCTCGCGCGCTTCGACGACCGCATCACCGATGCGCTCGGGCAGTCCGAGCGCATCGACGGGTTCCGCGACATCATCGCCCACTACGTGCGGCACCACGACGTGCCCGAGACGGATGTCGCGGCGGCGCTCGCCGTCGTGGCGCAGGGCGAGTCGCCGCTGCTGATGGAGGCCGAGCCGGAGCCCGAGCGTCGCGAGCGCGACCGGTTCGACCGCGACCGCGGCGACGACCGCAGCGACCGGCGCGAGCGTCGCGATCGAGGTCCTCGCGAGGGCATGGCGACCTACCGCATCGCGGTCGGCCGTCGCCACCGCGTCGAGCCGAGGCAGATCGTCGGCGCCCTCGCCAACGAGGGCGGGCTGCGGCGCGACGACTTCGGGGCGATCCGGATCATGGGCGACTTCTCGCTCATCGAGCTGCCCGAACGTCTCCCCGCCGGCGCGATGGACCGGCTGGCCGGCACGCGCATCTCGGGGCAGCTCATCGACCTGCGACCCGACACCGGTGCGCCTCGCCGAGGCGGCCGCGGCCGGTACGACCGCGACGGCGGGCGCGACCGGTACGACCGCGACGGCGGACGGGGCCGGTACGACCGGGACGGCGGGAACGACCGCTCCGACCGGGGTCGTGGCCGATACGACCGCGACGACGACCGGCGCGGTGGCGGCCGGTACGACCGCGACGACCGTCGCGGCGGAGGCGGGTACGACCGGGACGACCGGTCGCGGTCCGACCGCGACGACCGTCCCCGCGACGGCGACCGTCCCTACCGCAAGCCGCGCCACAAGAACTGACGCGCGTCGCGCGCCTCAGGCGCGCCGCGCGAGCTCCTCGCTCCGCCACCGGTCGTAGCGGTCCCACGGGTCGGTGACGCCGGCGGCGAGCTCGGCGACGTGGCGCACGAGCGGGTCGTCGAACCGGAACCACTCGGTGCCCGGCCAGCGCGAGTCCGCGAACTCCGCGTGCCGGCGCTGCTCGAGGCGGCGGTCGCCGCGCTCGAACGCGAGGACCTCGTCGTGCGGGATGCCGGCCAACCGCCGCCGCGGGTTCGCCGACGTGCCGATCTTCACCCGCTCGCGCCACCGCACGTAGTAGACGACGTCGACGCGCGGCGGTGCAACCTCCGCGTCGGGCACGGCGCCGACCCGCCACTCGCAGATCGCGCACACCCATCCGGACGGATGGCGGACGCCGACGCGCGAGCCGCACACGAGGCAGGTGCCAGGCAGCACGTCGGTCACGCCGTCGCGGCGGGCGACCCAGTCGAACGCCGCGAGCAGGTGCGTCGTGCACAGCGACAGCGACAGCGACGCGCCCGGTTCGACCGGCTCGCCGCATGGTCCTCGCTCGTCGACGACCGTGCAGGCCGCGGCATCCCTCGCCATGCGGGCGAGGCTACGCGGACCCACCGACGGGCGGGTCGGGTGCGAGCGGCGGCGCGTGTCGGCCCGGGACGCCGTGGCGTCGGTCGTGCAGCGCGGTGCGGTCGCTCCTCCGGGTGACTACGGTCGAGGGAGGGCTGGGGATCGGATGGGACGAATGGTGCGCTCCGGGGGCGAGGTCATCGGGCGCGACGACGTGCTCGACGACCTCCGGGCGTGGGTCGAGCGCTCGCGACGGGGCGAGGGCCGCATCCTGCTCGTCCGCGGCGAGGCCGGTATCGGCAAGACGACCGTCGTCCGCGCGCTCGTGGACTCGGCGGGCCCCGGCGTGCGGGTGCTGCAGGGCTGGTGCGACGACCTGCTGGCCGCTCGCCCCCTCGGCCCGGTGTGGGACATGAGCGCCGCCGACCCGGACCTCCGCGCCGCCTTGGACGCCGGGGCGCCCGGCCTGGTGCGCCAGCGGATCCTCGACGCCCTGGTGCACCGCGCCTCGCCCACGCTCGTCGTGGTCGAGGACGTGCATTGGGCCGACGGGGCGACCATCGACCTGCTGCGGCTGATCGGGCGGAGGGTCGACCGGAGCCGGCTGGCCATCGTGCTGACGATGCGCGAGGTCGGCCCCCGACACCCGGTGCGGACGCTCATCGGCGACCTTCCCGCGGCGTGCGTGGAGAACGTCCACCTCGGCCCGTGGAGCGCCGAGGTCATCGCCGGACTGGCCGGTGATCGCGAGGTCGCGGAGCGGGTCCGCCGCGCGACGGGCGGGAACCCCTACCTGGTGACCGCCCTCCTCGATGCGACGGACCCCGGGGTCCCGACCCCGTCGCCGACCTCGTCGGGAGCCTGGTGTCGCGGCTGACGGGCCCGGAGCTCGCCGTCGTCGAGATCGCGGCCGTCGTGCCCACCCGACTGGACGTGTCGATGCTGGACGCGATCGATCCCGACCTCGTCGGCGCCCTCGATGCGGCCGTCCAATCGGGGCTGCTGGAGATCCGGTCGGGGAGCGTGGCGTTCCGTCACGAACTCGCGCGCGCGGCGGTCGAGCAGGCCCTGACCCCCGCCCGTCGCCGAGCGGCCCACCGGCAGGTGCTGTCGGCGGGGGAGCGCCTGGGTGCGGATGCGGCCAGGCTCGCGCACCACGCCCGGAGCGCCGGCGACGTCGACGCGATGATCCGGATCCTCCCCGCGGCCGCCGCGGAGGCTGCCGCCCGTCAGAGCCACCGGGAGGCGGCGACGCACCTGCGGGCCCTCGTGCCGCACCTCGATCTGCTCCCACCCGGTGATCGGGTCGTCCTGCTGACGATGTGCTCGGAACAGGTCGACGCCGCGGACGGCGACGGCCTGGCGATGGCGCTGCGCGCGGTCGCCGTCTCCCGCGAGATCGGCGAACCGCGCGCGGAGGGACACGCGCTGATCGCGGCGTCCCGCGCCGCGTGGGCCCGGTCGGAGTGGGCACGTGCGGCGGACCTCGCGGAGGAGGCCGCCCGCGTTCTCGTCCACGTCCCGGGCGAGGACCTGGCAGCCGCCCACGCGCTCCTTGCGCGCCATGCCGTCCAGTCGCTCGACGACGCCGCCGCGTCGGCGCACGCCCGTCGCGCGCTGGAACTGGCCCCCGGACCGAACCCGGCGAGGGCCGTGGCGCTGACCGCCCTCGGGACGTTGCGCAACTTCGCCGACTATCCCAGCGGCACGCCGATGCTCGACGACGCCGTCGAGGTGGCCGACTCCCTCGGGCTCGCGTGGGAGGCCCAGCGTGCGCGGGCCAACCTGATCGAGACCGCGGCTGCGGCGATGGACCTCGATCGCGCCCGCCGGCTCAACGAGGTCGAGGTCCGGCGCACCGAGGCGGAGCCGGAGGTCGGAGCCCATCGACGGTGGTTCGCCGTGATGGGGAGCGTCCTCGCCGGTCGGCGCGGCGACCTCGCCCGATCACTCGCCGACCTGCGTCGATGGATGGACGACGACGCGAGCCCGGAGGCGCTGAGATGGTGGTGCAGGGCCGAATCGGCGCTGCTGCTCGTGCGGTCCGGGGACCACGCCGCGGCGTCGGCGGTCGAGGACCTGTGGGAGCGGACCTCGACCGACGGCCAGGCGCAGGACCGGCTCTGGGCGGCCCGCGTCTCGGCCGAGCACCGCTGGGTGTTCGGCAGGACCGACCCGGCCGGCCGTGCCCGCGACCTCGAGGTCCTCGCCCGGTACCGCGACGTCCACGAGGTGTGGGCGGTCGGCCAGCTCGCGCTCGCGCTGCTGATGGACGGCGTCCTCGATGCACTGCCGACGTCGGCGCCGGCGCCACTGCAGTGGATCGCAGGCGGACGGTGGCGCCGCGCCGCCGACTGGTTCGGCGAGCGCGGCGCGCCCTTCGAGCAGGCGACCGCGCTCGCCCGGGGCGATGTGGCGGCTCGCATCGAGGGGCTCCGCGTCGCGCAGCGCATCGGCGCACGGGCACTGGCCGCGCGCGTGCGCTCCGGGCTCGTCGCGGACGGCGTCACCACGATCCCCCGAGGGCCTCGGGCGGCGACGCGCGGCGACGTCCACGGCCTCACCCGACGCCAGCAGGAGGTCCTCGCGCTCGTGACCGAGGGGCTGAGCAACGCGGCGATCGCCGAACGGCTCTTCATCTCGGTGCGCACCGCCGAGAACCACGTGGCCGCGGTGCTCGGCGCGCTGGGCGTCGGCACCCGTGAGGCGGCCGCCGAACTGACGCGGCGCGAGGGGCGCGGGGCGGGTGCGCGCGACCGGCCCGCCCGCGCGCCTGGTACCGCAGCACCCTGACCGCCGTCAGTCCGTGAGCACCACGTGGTCGTTCGCGAACGTGCCCGGCGTGCCGGTGGCGACCAGGTGGACCTGCTCGCCGTCGGGCGTCGAGAGCGTGCCGCTCAGTGTCGTGCGCCCCCGCACCGTGCCGTCCGCAGCGATGTGGTCCACGGACGTGAAGTGGGCGTCGCCGGCGGCGACCGGTACCGGCGGCGTGCCCGCGGCGACCGCCGGGCATGCCTCGTTGATGATCCACGCCAGCGCGTCGTCGTAGTCGTCGTCCTCGTAGACGTAGACCGGAGCCGTCCCGGACGCCATCATCGTGGTCACGCCGCTCGGCGAGGTCACCGTCATGGCGTCGACGAGCGGGAACGGGCTCCCGGTGCAGCCCTCCTCGGGCGCGAGGCCCTGCAGCACGTGGAGGTCGGTGTCCAGGTCGTGGAAGAGCCATGCCGCCTCGATGCTGGTGCGCTCGATCTCCGCTGCTCGGTCGCCCGCGCCGGCGCGCTCGGTCGCGACGGCGGCCGATGGCGCCGTCAGGCCGACCGTCGCGAGGCCGGCGACGGCGGCGACGGTCCCGAACCTCGCGGCGATCCGTCCGGTGCCCGTGCGACGACCCGTCTCGTCGCGTCCCGGGATCCTCGTCGCGTTCGTGTTCATGGCCGCTCCCTCCCACTGCTGCGTCGGTCCATGCTGGGAACGACGCTAGGAAGAACGAGACGCCCGGTCATGAGTAGCGGGTACCCACGTTCCGGCGAATCACGTGGCCGCGCACGAGCGGATGGAGCCGCCTCCCTGCGACATCGGACCGATGCTCACTCGTCGCCGTGCGCGCGGGGCTCCATCTGGTAGACCGCGGCCTGGGTGCGACGCTCGAATCCGAGCTTGGACAGCAGCCCCGACACGTAGTTCTTCACGGTCTTCTCGGCCAGCCCCAGCTCGTCGCCGATCTGGCGGTTCGTGAGCCCGTCGGCGATGAGCGCGAGCACCTGCCGCTCCCGGAGGTTCAGCGCGCTGAAGCGCGGATCGTCGTGCGCGTCCGAGGTGGCCTGTCGTGACACGCGCGTGGCGATCGACCGGTCGATGAGCGACCTGCCGGTAGCCACCGCGCGCACGTCCTCGACGATCGTGGTGCCGCGCACGTTCTTCAGCACGTACCCGGCGGCGCCGGCGAGCACCGCCGACATCGCGGCCTGGTCGTCGTCGTACGCGGTGAGGATGAGGCAGGCGAGCTCGGGATGGTGCGACCGCAGCTCGCGGCACAGGTCGATGCCGTCGCCGTCGGGCAGGCGCATGTCGAGCACGGCCACGTCGGGCCGCGTGGCCTCGATGCGGGCGAGCGCCTGGGCGACGGTGCCGGCCTCGCCGACGACCTCCAGGTCGGGTTCGCGATCGAGCAGCTGCGCCACGCCTCGGCGGACGATCTCGTGGTCGTCCACGAGGAACACGCGGGTCATCTGGGGTCTCCTTCCGGAAGTGACGGGGCGGGGGCGATCGGGGCGGTCCACCTGGCGCGCGTGCCGTCGCCGCCGCTCTCGAGCTCGAACGCCCCGCCGAGCCGCTCGGCGCGGACGCGGAGGTTCTCCAGCCCGCTGCGGCGCGGCGAGTCGCCGATGCCGCGGCCGTCGTCGGCCACGACGGCCGTGACCGACCCGTCGGTCGCGGTGATGGTGAGCACGACCGAACTCGCCCCGGAGTGCTTGACCGCGTTCGACAGCAGTTCGCGCACGGTCGCCGTCAGCTCGTCGGCGAGCGCGCCCTCGGAGACCAGGTCGACCGGACCCGAGAACGAGACCGTGACCGGCTGGGGCAGGTGGCGCGACGCCGTTCCCGCGAGGTCGAGCACCCGATGCCGCAGGGTGGGGACCCGGCCGTCGTGCGGCGTGAGCGCGAAGACTATGGTGCGCACCTGTGCGATCGCCTCGTCGATCGCGTCGACAGCCGAGTCGAGCCGGCGGACGACCGCGTCGGGAGCGTCGCCCACGGCGGCCTGCAGGTCGAGGCCGGCGCCGTAGAGCTGCTGGACGACGTGGTCGTGCAGGTCCCGCGCGATGCGCGCCCGGTCCTCGAGCAGGAGCGCCCGTTGCTCCGCATCGCGCGCCTCGGCGAGCTCCAGCGCGAGCGAGACCCGGTCCGCGAGGTCCTCCGCGATCCGCATCTCTGCGGCGGTGAAGTGCGGCGCGCCGGGCCGCCGGGCCGCGGCGATCACCATCCGCGGCACGCCCGCCTTGCGGAGCGCGGTGAACAGCACGGGGCCCGCCATGCCGTCGTGCGCGAGGGCGAGCGCGTCGGGCTGGTCGAGCCGGCCGCCCGGCGTCGCGCGGGATTCGCCGCCCTCGAGGACGACGGCGCCGAGGGTCCGACCCGCGGGCAGCGTCGCGCCGGCGAGGTCGACGTCGGTCTCGTCGCCGCGGACCTCGAGCACGCGCACCGCGGTGCCGCCGGCGCCCGTGAGGATCGCCACGCGCTCGGCGGAGCCGCGCGCCGAGAGCTCGTCGGCGAGCAGTGCCGGCGCGTCATCGCCCGGCGAGGTCAGCAGCGCCGACACGACCTGCGCCGAGGCGGCGGCCCAGGTCTCGCGCATGCGCGCCTCGGCGTATCGGCGCGCGTTGTCGATCGCGAGGCCCGCGGCGGTGGCGAGCGCGGTGATCAGCTCGACGTCCTCCTCGGTGAACGGGCCGGAGCGCCGGTTGGTGAGGTAGAGGTTGCCGAAGACCTCCTCGCGCACGCGCAGTGGGACGCCGAGGAAGCTGCCCATCGGCGGGTGGCCCTCGGGGAACCCGACCGACCTCGGGTCGTCGCCGAGCACGCCGAGCCGGATCGGGTCGGGGTGGTCGATCAGGGCGCCGAGCAGTCCGCGACCCTCGGGGAGGCGGCCGATGCGCTGCACGGTCGCGTCCGGCATCCCGACGTGGACGAACTGCTCGAGGCCGCCCTGCGGTGCCAGCACGCCGATCGCGCCGTACTCCGCATCGACCAGGTCGGCCGCGGAGCGCACGATGCTGCGCAGCACCTCCGAGAGCTCGATCTCGCCGACGACGGAGCGCGTCGCATCCAGCAGCGCGCGCAGCCGGCCCTGCGTGCGCATGACCTCGTCGGCCCGGTCCACGAGGTCGCGCAGCGCCCGGTCGAGCTCGACCCTCGGGCCCTCTGGGAACGACAGCGGCGACGTGTGCGACATGCCACCTCCAACCCGGCGGATGGCGCCAATGTACCATCCGGGGCATCCCCGGCATCCGCCCCCGACGAGGGGACCAAAGGCCCCGGGGTCGCAGGGGGCCGCGCGGATATTTGATCCCATGACGATCGTGGTCGGGGCGGACGGCAGCGTCGCCAGCCGGGCCGCCGTGGACTGGGCGGCGCGTCGCGCCGACCGCACGGGCGAGGACCTCGCGCTCGTCACGATCGTCGACGACGGGTGGGGGAGCGTGGGCAACTCCGTCCTCGCAGAACTGCGCGCCGCCGCCGAGGACCTCGCCGCGCGCGAGCTCGACGCCGCCCGCGCGGTGGCGCCCGGCGCCGTCGTGGGCAGCAGCGTCGTGGTCGGCAGCCCGATCCTCACCCTCGCCGAGGCGTCCCGCGGGGCCGGGCTCGTGGTCGTCGGCACGCACAAGGTCGGCTACTTCCACGGCCGGGCGATGGGATCGCGCAGCCTGCAGCTCGCCGCCGTCGCGGCGTCGCCGACCGCCGTGGTCCCGGTGACCTCCTGGCGCGGCAGGTCCGGGGTCGCCGTCGGCGTCTCGGACGGCCACGACAGCGACGACGCCGTCCGCTTCGCCGCCGAGGAGGCGTCTCGCCTCGGGGAGCCGCTCGTGCTGCTGCGCGCCGTCGACGGGGACGGGATCGACGACCGCGCACTCGATCGCGCCGGTGACATCGCGGCCGACGCCGCACCGGAGGTCCCGGTGGAGCGGCGGACGGCCGCCGGCGCGGCATCGGACTCGCTGATCGGCATCTCTCGACGGGCGGTGCTGACCGTCACGGGCCGGCGGGTCGCGAGCCGCGGATTCCTCCCGCTCGGCCGCACCAACTCCGACGTGCTCATGAACCTCGCCGGGCCGGTGGTGGTCTCCCCGCAGGTGGTGGTCGAGGCGTACCTCGTCGGCTGGTCCGTCGCCTGAGGTCGATCGCCGCAAGGCGCCGGCGCTGCCCTGCCCGGTCGTCCCGGGCCTCTCGCAAGCCCCCCCGTTCGGGAGGCATCCTCAGGCGGTCGCGGGTATGCTGCACTGCGGCGCAGAAGACGGACGAGGCGAAGGACGGCATGGAAGACCCGGCTACGGAGCGGGAGCGGCGTGGGCGACACGCAGCCCGCCGATCCGCACCGACGGGCCCCCTCGGGGGCGTGACCGACCGCCTTGCGGGGATCGCCGCGGCCGCACTGGGCACGCTCTCCCGCCTGCTCGACCGACTTCGATCCGGGCCGGTGCTGCCGTGGGTCTCGGCGCACCGGATCCTCGTGCTCGTGGCCGTCGCGGTGCTGGTCTCCGGCGTCGCCTTCGTCGGCACCGCGGCGTTCATCGCCAACCCGCCGGGCGCCGTCGCCGATGGCGAGCGCGGCGATGGCCCGCGGCCGCGACCGAGCCCGGGCTCCGACTTCGTGATGCCGGCCCCCACGACGGGAGCGCCGACCGCGACGCCCACGCCGACCCCGCCCGCCACCACCGTGCCCGGAACCCCGGCCGAGGACCAGCCGGGGGACCCGGTGGCCACTGCGGAACCGGATGCGCCGGTCGCGACCACGGAGCCCACCGAGGAGCCGACCGGCAACGGGCGACCCGATCCGCCCGGCGCCACGAACCGACCCGACAAGAAGAAGGACTGAACCCGGCGTTCAGCTGCGTCACACTCCGCGGTCACGGGATGTTCGGCCGCACGTGCTGCGCTAGCGTGTGTCCACCCGGACGCCCCGCGAACGATCGGAGTCCCCGTGATCACCCGGCAGGCCGAGCATCCCCGGCCGTCGCACTTCCTGCTGCACGTCAGCGACACCCACCTGCTCGCCGGCGGCGGTCGCCTCTACGATCGCGTCGCCTCCGACCGTCACCTCCGCGAGCTGTTCGAGCAGTTCGAGGCCTCGGGCGGCCGGCCGGACGCGATCGTCTTCACGGGCGACCTCGCCGATCGGGGCGAGCCGGAGGCGTACGAGCTGATCCGGGGCATCGTCGACCCCGTCGCCGCGCGCCTGGGAACCCGCGTCATCTGGGTGATGGGCAACCACGACGATCGCGACGCCTTCCGGCGGGGTCTGCTCGGGGACGGGATCGGCGGACCCCGGCCGGTCGACCGCGTCGACGACGTGGCCGGGCTGCGGGTCATCACGCTCGACTCCACCGTGCCGGGGCACCACCACGGCGAGCTCACGGGCGAGCAGCTCGACTGGCTCGCCGAGGAGCTCTCCATCCCCGCACCGCACGGCACGGTCCTCGCCCTGCACCATCCGCCTGTGCCGAGCGTGCTCGACCTCGCCGCGTCGGTCGAGCTGCGCGACCAGGCGGCGCTCGCCGAGGTGGTCGCGGGCAGCGACATCCGCTCGATCATCGCGGGGCACCTGCACTACTCCTCGACCGCGACGTTCGCGGGCATCCCGGTCTCGGTCGCCTCGGCCAGCTGCTACACGCAGGACCTCACGGTGCCGGTCGGCGGGACGCGCGGATGGGACGGGGCGCGGTCCTTCAACCTCGTGCACGTGTACCCGACGACGGTCCTGCACTCGGTCGTCCCGATGGGCGACCACGCGCCGCTGGACTGGATCGACGCCGACGAGTCCGCCCGGCGGCTCGCGGCGGACGGCATCGAGATCGCGACGGCGCCGGAGTCGCGCGCCGGTCGGCCCGAGCGCGCAGCGGAGCCGACGCCGCCCACGACGCTGGTGCTGCGCCCATAGCGGCGCCGGTCGGGCGCGCCCGGATTCAGGCGCCGAGCCGGTGCTCCTCCACGTCGGCCGCGGCATCCGGCTCGGCCTTCTCCCACGGGGCCGGGAACGGGAAGTAGCGCTCGAGGAAGTCGATGACGGCGCTCGTGCGCTCCTCGACCGAGATCTCGGGGAAGCTGCCGTCGTTCAGGCAGAACATGTCGACGTCGCGACGCTTCAGCAGGCGTCGCATCGCCGGGAGCGCGCGCTTCAGCGTGGTCTCGATGTACTTCACCGTCGCGTCGGTCTGCACGACCGCGTGCCCGGTCATGAGCGAGAAGTAGTGGTAGAGCGAGTTCGTGACGGAGATGTCGGTCGCCGAGCGGAACCGGCTGGCCGCGGTGCGCCGGAACTCCTCGGGGAACGTGGACTCGAGCTCCGCCATCACGCTCCGGCGCAGCGGTGCGGCGCAGTGCTCCAGGTGCCGCGTGGTGACCTTGCCGAACCGTTCTCGCAGCAGCGCGCGGTTCACGCGCGCCGCGTTCTCGAACCCGGACCGCGTCGGGTCGGAGTCGCCGAGCCCGATCCGGGTGCCCGCCTCGACGAACTTCGTCACCCCGCCGGGGGAGAAGAACAGGTCGGGCGACACCGGCCGGCCGAAGAACATGTCGTCGTTCGAGTAGAGGAAGTGCTCCGCGATGCCGGGGATGCGGTGCAGCTGGCTCTCCACCGCGTGCGAGTTGTACGTGGGCAGCACCGAGGGGTCGGCGAACATCTCCTCCGCCCGCACGACGGTGACCTTCGGATGCCTGGCGAGCCACGCCGGCGGCCGTGAGTCGGTGCAGATGTAGATGTGCCGGACCCAGGGTGCGAACAGGTACACCGATCGCAGTGCGTACTTCAGCTCGTCGATCTGGCGGTAGCGGGCCTCGGAGTCGTCGCCCTCGCCGACGACGTAGGTCTGCATGCGACGCGCCCGCTCGCGGAGGAACTCGGTGTCGGAGCCGTCGACCCAGGAGAACACCATGTCGATCTCGAAGTCGATGTCGCTCGCGAGCGGCTCCCACATGTGCTCCAGCGTGCGCCAGTCGCGGCCGTGCAGGTGCACGGTGTCCTCGACGGCCTCGCCGCGCGGCAGGGTGCGACGCATCAGCGCGTTCTCGACCGGAGCCTCGATCAGGTCGTCGCCGAAGCGCCAGAACTCCAGCTGCACGGCCGACTCGGCGCCGTAGCGCAGGCGCCCGACCGGTTCGATGCGCGGCCGGTACAGTCGCACCGCCAGCGGCTTGCGGGTGGTCGAGATCGCGCCGTCGGCGACGAGCAGGTGCGGGCCGTCGGCCGCCTTCTCGGGCACCATGGTCGCCGCGTAGAGCGGTTCGTCGGCGAAGGCGCGTACGAGCGCACGGACCACGCGCTTGCGCTCGGCTCGGTCGACCGCGATCACCGGCCGGCCGCCGTCGCGGCGCACGAGCAGGTGGTCGACATCGGCGGCGTCGAGGGCGGATGCCACGGCGAGCAGGTCCTCCACCATCGATTCGTGCGGCGTCGCGTGGCCGTTCACCAGCGCGTACTGTCCGCGGCGGACCACGAGGTCGTCGCGGTCGAAACGTGCGCGGCCGGCGTCGGGGGAGACCACCACCAGTTCCGGGACGCCGCTCAGCTGCAGGCCGCGGCCGTCGGGAAGGCGCCGGTGGAAGGCGTCGCCCTCGGCCGGGGTGCGCTCGTCGCGCTGCGGTGCGGGCTCGTTCGTCGTCACGTCGTGGAGGGCTCCGGGATCGGTGGTGGCGCGGCGCGAGGGCGCCGGATGGCTCAATCGTACGACCGCCGGCGCACCCGGGCCGACGGCCGGAGGCGAGGGCGCGGCCGGGCGCCGGCGCCCCGGTGCTACGCCGCGTTGCACGCCGTGACGCGCCGTGACGAGCGGCCGTTGAGGCGGGGTCGCGGGCGCGCCTAGCCTCGACGCACCCGTCCGCCAGGAGGCGCCATGTCCAGCATCCCGACCGCCGTGCCCGTCGCGACCGCGCGCGCCGACGGCGACGCGCTGCTCCGGGTGGTCGGCGCCGACCTCGAGGTGCCGGTGCTCGGCGGCGGCCGCGTGCGGCACGTGAACCTCGACGTGGCCGCCTCCGCGCCCGCGCTCGCCGCCGTCGCCGCGCACGTCCACCGCGTGCTGCCGTACTCGGCGAGCGTGCACCGCGGCACGGGCTGGGCGTCGCAGGCCTCCACGGCGCTGCTCGAGGACGCTCGCGCCGTCGTCGCCCGGCACGTCGGCGCCCGCACGGACGACCACGTCGTGTTCACGCGCAACACGACCGACGCGCTCAACCTGCTCGCGGGCGCCGTGCCCGGCGAGACCGTGGTGCTCGACCTCGAGCACCACGCGAACCTGCTGCCGTGGGAACGCCGCGGCCGGCGGGTCGTCGTGGCGCGGCCCGGCTTCGCGGCCACGCTCGCGGCGCTCGACGCCGAGCTCGCGCGTCGGCCGGCGGCCCTGCTGTCGGTGACGGGGGCCTCGAACCTCACGGGCGAGGTGCTCCCGCTCGACGCCCTCGCCGCCGTCGCGCACGAGCACGGCGCGCGCCTCGCCGTCGACGCCGCACAGCTCCTGCCGCACCGTCGCGTCGACCTCGCGGCGTCCGGCATCGACTACCTCGCCTTCTCGGGACACAAGGCGTACGCGCCGTTCGGGGCCGGGGCGCTCGTCGGGCGCGCGGACTGGCTCGACGCCGCGCCCGCCCACCTCGCGGGGGGCGGGGCGGTCGAGTCCGTCTCGCTGGCGGGGATCGACTGGAAGTCCGGCCCGGAGCGCCACGAGGGCGGCACCCCGAACCTCGTCGGCGCCGCCGCGCTCGCCCGCGCCCTCGTCGAGCTCGAGTCGACGGGCGAGCCCGCCCGCCGAGCGCACGAGGCCGCCCTCACCTCCCGCCTGCTCGACGGGCTCGCGGAGCTGCGCGGCGTGCGCGTGCTGCGCGGGTTCGACGACCTCGACGACCGGGTCGGCATCGCGACGCTCGAGCTCGAGCACGGGTCCGTGGGGCTCGTCGCCGCGGCCCTCGCCGCGGAGCACGGGATCTCGGTGCGGGCCGGGCGCTTCTGCGCCCACCCCTTCTTCGACCGCATCGCGGCCCGCGCGAACGGCCTGCGCGCGAGCGTCGGCGCCAGCACGTCGATCGAGGACGTCGACCGGTTCCTCGCCGCGCTCGCCGGGCTCGTGGCATCCGGCCCGGCGCACGCCTACGACCGGACGCCGGCGGGATGGTGCCCGAGGGCCGACGATCGCGTCCGCCCCGAGTTCGGCTGAGCCGGGAGCGTCCCCGGGACCTGCCTACACTGGTCGGGTCGAAGGGGGTCGGATGCGTCCGCTCAGCGAAGACGAACTCCGCGAGTCGTTCGTGAACGCGACCGAGCGCGAACTCGAGGAGCTCGAGCTCCCGCTGGAGTACCTGCTCGTGGAGTGGGATCGGGTCGATGCGCTGGCCTGGCGCGACCGCCGGGCGTCCCGGCGGGGCTACCTCGTCACGCTCATCGACGACGAACCGGTCGGCGTCGTCCTGCGCGCGGCGGATCCGCCGTCGTCGCGCTTCCGGGCGGGCATGTGCAACCTGTGCCACACGCAGCAGCCGGCGAACCAGGTCACGATGTTCTCGGCGCGACGCGCGGGCGAGGCCGGCCGGAACGGGAACACCATCGGCACCTACCTCTGCAGCGACCTGTCGTGCCAGGAGAACGTGCGCCTGCACGCGCCGCTCGCCCCGGCCGAGGTCCGACCGGGCGGGCACGCATCGGCGCGCATCGACGGCCTCGCGCGGCGGACGCGGGCGTTCGTGAGAGGCGTGCTGGACCGCTGAGCCGTCAGCCGTCGAGCAGGACCGGCTCGAGCGTCGGGCGCTTGGCCGTGCGGCCGTCGCCCGACGAGCGACCGGTGAGCCGCCGGCCGATCCACGGCAGCACGTACTCGCGGTAGTAGGTCGCCGTGTTGCGCGTGCGCGATCCCGCGGGCGCGGCCACCTCGGCGACGCCCCACTCCTCGGGGACCGGGACGCCGATCGCGGTGAGCACGTTCGCGGCGACCTTCGCGTGGCCGAGCGAGTTCAGGTGCAGCTTGTCGGCCGACCAGTAGCGGATGTCGCGCAGCGTGCGATCGCCGAAGTTGTCGACGAACGTCACGCCCTCCATGTCGGCGAGGTCGCGGAGCGCGTGCGTGAGGCGCCCGCCGCGCGCGTCGAACACGCGGCCGAGCGGGAGGTGGTCGGTCGGGTTGGCGCCGCTCAGCATGAGGACGTGGATGCCCTCCTCGCGGATGCGCTCGATGGCCTGGCGGAACCGGTTCGCGACGAGCTCCTCGGGCATGCGGGGACGGAGCATGTCGTTGCCGCCGCCGTTGAAGCTGATCACCTCGGGCCGCAGGGCGATCGCCGCCTCCAGCTGCTCGTCGATGATCGGGCCGAGCTTCCTTCCGCGGATGGCGAGGTTGGCGTAGCGCACGGTCTCCGGAGCCGCGGCCTTCGCCAGCCCCAGCGCGACGAAGTCCGCCCACCCGCGTGCGACGCCGTCGGGCAGTTCGTCGCCGACGCCCTCGGTGAAGGAGTCGCCGATCGCCGCGTAGGAGTGGAACATGCCACCACGCTATCGCGGGGGGTCTGACCGCCGCGTGGGAGTGCGGTCAGGATGCCGCGTGCTCGAGCTCGCAGTCGCTGCCCGGGTAGAGCAGCGTCTCGTGGCCGTCGTCGAATCGCACGAGGTACGGCGGGCCGCCGTCGGCGCCGCGGACCTCGAGGACCTCGCCGTGCCGTTCCGTGCTCCCGACCTGCTTGCCGTGGATGACCAGCCGGTCACCGACCGTCGCCTGCATCGCGAACCTCCTCGTCCTGCGGCCCAGCGTACGCCTGGGCCGCCGGGCCGGGAAGGACGCACGGCCCGTCGCGTTCAGTCGGTCGCGAGCAGCGCCGCCCAGAGGTCGGCGCGCGCGTGGAAGCCCGACAGGTCGCGGCCGAGGAGCTTCTCGGCGAGCGCGATCCGGCTGCGGACCGTGTGCCGGTGCACGCCCAGCTCCTGCGCCGTCGCGTCGAACTGGCCGCCGTGCTCGAGCCAGGTCCGGGTCGTCTCGAGCAGCGCCGTGCCCTGTTCGCGGTCGTAGTCGATCAGTGGCTCGAGCGTCGCGCGCGCGACCGCGCGGGCATCGGTGCGCGCGAGGAACGCAAGTACGCCCTGCCGGCTGATGTCGTCGAACCAGACGACCCCCGGTCCCGTCTCGCGCGCGCGCTCGAGGGCGCGGAGCGCCTGCTCGTGCAACCGGGCGAGCTCGGCGAGGGGCCCGGCGTCCGAGACGCCGACGGGCACGTCGAACTCCGCGGCGAGCTCGTCGGCCACCTCGCGGTCCTCCTCCTCGGCGACGATCACGACGACCTCGCCGTCGCGGCCGAAGAAGAGGCGGCCGTCGCGCTCGTCGACGCGGAGCTCGAGGAACTCCGCCATCCGGTCTGCGTGGTCGGGCGGCAGGTCGGCGACGGCGACGCGCGCGGGGTCGGCGGGCAGCGGTCCCCACATCTCGGCGGAGACGCCGGCGGCGAGGTCGACGTCGCCCGCAAGCATCGAACGCAGCAGGCCCGAGCGCAGGTGGCCGCGGGCGCGATCGAGGTCGCGGTTCTGCTCGAGCGCGAGGCCGGCGAGCGCGATCACGGCGGTCACGACCTCGCGCCCCGCCTGGTCGAGCTCGGGGGAGTCGCCGATGGCGAGCACCCCGCGGAGGGCGCCGCCGGCGCCGAGCGTCTGCAGCGTCATCCGCTGCGGGGCGCCGACGGAGGCCGCGGCCTCGACGGTGCGGCTCGCGCGCTGCCCGCGGCGCAGCATGGTGCGCGCCTCGCCGACGACCTCGCCGAGCGCGGGCTGGCCGAGGCCGCCGACCGGGGCCTCGCGGTCGAGCGCACCGGCGGCGTCCACGAGCCCGACCCACGTCCCGAGCCGGTTGCTCAGCTCGGTCAGCGTCGCGCCGAGGCCGTCCGGGCGGAGCGCGGCGAGCGAGATCGCGCGCTGCGCCTGCAGCGCCCACGCCTGCCTGGCGTTCGCGTCGGCCGCGTTGAGGTCGGCGATCGTGCGGGAGATGCGGATGAACGGGGTGCGGTAGGGCACCTCGAAGAGCGGCACGCCGTGACGGCGGCAGGCGTCGACGAGCAGGTCGGGCGTGCCGTGCCGGACCACCTCGGTGCCGAAGCCGAGCGCGGCGAGACCGGCGCCGGCCAGTCGGGCCACGTACTCGTCGAAGCGGGCCGGGTCGTCGTGCTCGCTGTCGCTGCCGAACTGGGTCCCGGTCGTCAGCAGGACCTGGCCCGCCTCGAGGAACGGCGCCGGGTCGGCGAGGTCGGAGCCGTGCACCCAGGGCACGGGGCGTTCGAGTGCGCCGTCGGGCAGCACGTCCTCCTCGGTGAGGAGGGTCAGGGCCAGGTCGTCGCGGCCGATCAGGGTGCGCACGGTGGGCTTCACGGGACCTCCTCGGATGTACGCGGCGTCGAGCACGGTGGCATCGAGTGTACATCGAGGAGAGATCGGCGGCTCGCGCCCCGGCGCCGGGAGCCGCCGCCCCGTACGGCCTCACTCGCGGGGCGAACCCCCGGTGTGGTCGTCGCCGATCGGCCCGGTCAGGTACCGCTGCACGTTGGGGGCGACGTGGTCCACCACCCATTCGTGGTCCGCGGACGCGAGCGGCTCCAGGCGGAGGAAGTAGCGCGCCATGATCAGCCCGATGACCTGGCTCGCCGCGAGCGAGGCGCGCTCGGCGAGCCGCTCGGGATCGGCCCCGCCCTCGCGCGACTCCGGCGCCACGCGGCGCACGACGGGCATGATGGCGCGGGCGAGCAGGAACCGCCGCACGCCGTCGGCGTACCCCGGGTCCTGCACGGCGCTGCGGAGCATGGCGCGGAACCCCGCTCCGAGCGGACCCTCCCAGTGCCCCAGCAGCGTCGAGAGCAGCACGCGCGCCACCTCCTCGGGCGGTGCCTGCCGCACGGGGGCCGTCAGCCGGAACGGGTCGAAGGGGAGCTCGAGCACGGCCTGCCAGAGGCCGGCCTTCGACCCGAAGTGGTGCCGGATCATGCCGGGGTCCACGCCCGCGCGCGCCGCGATGCGACGGGTCGTCGCGCCGTCGACGCCGCGCTCGGCGAACTCGTGCCGGGCGGCCTCGACGAGCTCGTCCCGCGTCGTCGAGCGGCCCGGGCGCCGCCCGCTCACGATGCGGCCGTCGGCGCCGCGGCGTCGCCCGGCACGTGGTCGAGCAGCACCATCGTCTCCTCCAGCGTCGGCGCCACCGCGTCGACGGAGGCCTCGATCCCGCGCGCCGCGAGTGCCGCGTGCACGTGGTCGGACGGCACGCCGGCGACGCGGATGTCGCGGCCCGTGAGCATCGTGGGCAGGCCGGCGTCGCCGAGCGCGCCGAACGCCGCCTCCCAGTTCGCCGCGCGCACCCGGACCGCCGTGGTCCCCGCGGTGAGGTCGGCGACCGACCCCATGCCGAGGAGGCGGCCCCGCGACATCAGCGCGAGCCGCGAGCACTGCTCGGCCTCCTGCAGGTAGTGGGTCGTCACGATGACGCCCCGGCCGCGCGCGGCCTGCTCGTGGATGACGTCCCACAGGCGCGCCCGCGCGAGCGGGTCGACGCCCGACGTGGGCTCGTCGAGCACGAGCAGCTCGGGCCCGTGGCTGAGCGCGAGCGCGAACGCGAGCTGGCGCTGCCGGCCGAGGCCGATGGCGTCGACGATCGAGCGGCGCACCTCCTCGAGCGAGTGCGGGAGGTCCGCCGGCGGTCCGCCGTAGACGCGCTCGGTGAACTCCACGTTCTGCTGGACCTCGATCGTGCGGAACAGGCCCAGGCCCTGCGGGACGTAGCCCATGCGGCGTCGCGCCTCGCTGTCGGGAGGTCCGCCGAAGAGCGCGGTCGTCCCGGCGTCGGGGCGTTCGAGCCCGATGAGCATGCGGAGGAAGGTCGTCTTGCCGGCGCCGTTGGCCCCGATGAGGCCGACGATCTCGCCGGCGTCGACGGCGAGGCTCATGTCGTCGACGGCCCGCGTGGCGCCGTAGGTGCGGGTGGCCCCGTCGGCATCCGCCAGGACGGCACCGGATGGCTCGGCCACGCGATCGGACGCCGGCGGCGCGGCCGGCCCGGGCGCGCGATGGCGCGGGTGGGTGTGCGCCGGAGCGGCGTCGGCCGGCCCGGAGGCCGTCGGCTCGGCCCGCCCCTCCGGCGCCTCCCGGGGCGGCGCCGCGTCCGCGGCGGGTGCGGCATCCGCCCCGGTGCGCCGCTGGAGGGTGAGGGCGATCAGGGCGTCCTCGAGGTCGGGGTGCGGGATCGGCGCCGCCCCGGCCGGCGCGCCGCCCGCCGGGTACCAGGCGTGGCGCCGCACGCCCCGGCGCCACGCGTTGGCGGGGGCCTCGTCGCGGTCGAGGCCCGCGGGGAGGACCGCGATCGTGCCGGGGACGGCCGCGATGATCTCCTCCGCCGTGCCGGAGGCGATGACGCGGCCCGCATCGAGCGCGGTCACGGAGCTCGCACGCTGGGCCTCGTCGAGGTACGTCGTCGCCATGAGCACCGCGGCGCCGCTCGCGGCGGCGCCGGAGACGAGCCGCCACAGCTCGACCCGGCTGACCGGGTCGACGCCGGTGCTCGGCTCGTCGAGGATGACGAGGTCCGGCTCGTGCAGGATCGCGAGCACGAACCCGAGCTTCTGCCGCATGCCCCCGGAGAGGTCCCGGCCGAGTCGCGACCGCGCCTCGGCGAGGCCCGCGCGCGCGAGCAGTCCGGGGGCGCGCTCGCGGATCGCGCGCGAGCCCATGCCGTACGAGCGGCCGACGAAGTCGACGTTCTCGGCCACCGTGAGGTTGCCCCAGACGCCCGAGGTCGCGGGCTGGTAGCCGAGCCGGTCCGCGCCGAGGGTGCTGACCCGTCCCGACGACGGCCGGATCCGGTTCGCGAACACCCGCAGCAGGGTCGACTTGCCGGCGCCGTCGCCGCCGACCACCGCGGTCACGCGGCCGGCCGGCACCTCGAGGCCCACGTCGTCGAGGGCGAGCACGTCGCCGAATCCGACGGTGACGCCCTCGACCGCGATCGGGCCCGCCTCGGTGGCCGCGACCGCGCGGGCGTCGGCGGCGCTCATCGTCCGGCCCCGACGGGCTCGCGCTCGGCGTGCGCGCGGGCCCTCGGGACGGCCGGTGCGAGGCTGCGGCGGAGGCGCACGACCGCGAGGCCGAACACGACGACGGCCATCACGGCGAGCACCGTGAGCGGCAGCCACAGCACGTCCCATCCGGCGCCGCGCACCATGACGCCCTGCGAGATCATCGTGAAGTAGGTCAGCGGCAGCAGGTAGCCGATCCAGCGCACCCCGGCGGCCATCGCGTCGAGCGGGAAGATCATGCCCGAGAGCAGGATCTGCGGAAGGAGGGTCATCATCGCGAGCTGGATCGCCTGCCCCGTGGTCTGGGAGACGGTCGAGATGAGCACCCCGATGCCGAGCACCACGAACAGGAAGAGCGCGGCCCCGGCGATGAAGAGGCCGACGGGCCCGTTGAACGGGACGTCGAACAGGAGCAGGCCCAGCACCGTGATGAGCACCATGTCGATGCTCGCGAGCAGGAAGTAGGGCGTGATCTTGCCGAGGATGACGCCGCTCGCGCGCAGCGGCATGACCGCCAGCTGCTCGAGCGTGCCGGCCTCGCGCTCGCGCACCAGCCCGATGCTCGTGATGATCGTGCCGATGAAGGTGAGGATCAGGCCGATGATCGCGGGGACCATGACCCAGGCGGTCGTGAGGTCGGGATTGAACAGCACCTCGGTCTCGAGGGTCGGCCCCTGCACCGGCTGGCCCTGCGCCGCCGCCTGGACCTGCTGCTGCGCGAGCATCTGCTGCACCTGCGCGAAGAGGGTGAGGGCGGACTGCGCGGCGAAGAGGTTCGAGCCGTCGACGTAGGCCGTCCACGTGTCGCTCCCGTCGGCGACGACCGCGATGTCGGACTCGTCGTCGCGGAGCACCTGTTCCGCGGTGCCGGCGTCGCCGTCCGGGTCGGTCCCGACCACCTCGAGGCGGTCGGCGAGGTCCTCGTTCCCGTCGATCAGGTCCTCGACGTCCTGTGCGGAGCTGCCGACGACGGTGACGGTCAGGTGCTCGACGTTGAAGTTCGCCGCGTACCCGAAGATCACGAGCAGCAGGAGGGGAAGCACGATGAGCATCGCGAGGGTGCGTCGATCGCGGCGGAGTTCCTGGAATTCCTTGAGCATCACTGCGCGCATGAGACGGATTATTCCTCGCTTGAGGAGTTTCCACAACGGCCCATCGACCCGCACCGTCGGACGCACGTGACTTGTACGTGGAGGCGTGCATCAGGTGTTCGGGTGTACACGGCGGACGGGGTGCCATCCGAATCGGCCTGCCTACCATGAGCCGACATCGCCACCGTCGTCACCGCATCGGAGCACCCCATGACCCTCGTCGAACCCACGGCCACCACCGTCGGCGGCCCCGCCCTCCCGCAGGAGCGCCGCCTCGTCACCAGCATCCCGGGCCCCCGGTCGCAGGAACTCATCGCACGCAAGGCGCAGGCCGTCGCCAAGGGCGTCGGCCACACCATCCCCGTCTCGGTCGTCGCGGCCGGCGGCGGCGTCATCGTCGACGCCGACGACAACTCGATCATCGACCTCGGCTCGGGCATCGCCGTCACCGGCGTCGGCAACTCGAACCCGCGCGTCGTCGACGCCGTGAAGACCCAGCTCGACGCGTTCACGCACACCTGCTTCACGGTCGCGCCGTACGACGCCTACGTCCGGGTCGCCGAGAAGCTCAACGAGCTCACCCCCGGCGACCACGAGAAGCGCTCCGCGCTGTTCAACTCGGGCGCCGAGGCCGTCGAGAACGCGATCAAGATCGCCCGCCACCACACGAAGAAGATGGCGGTCGTCGCCTTCGACCACGCGTACCACGGTCGCACCAACCTCACGATGGGGCTGACCGCGAAGAACATCCCGTACAAGAACGGTTTCGGCCCGTTCGCCCCCGAGGTCTACCGCGCGCCCCTCAGCTACCCCTACCGCGACGGCGGCCTGTCGGGCGCCGAGGCCGCGGCCCGCGCCATCACGCAGATCGAGAAGCAGATCGGCGCCGAGAACCTCGCCGCGATCATCATCGAGCCCATCCAGGGCGAGGGCGGCTTCATCGTCCCGGCGCAGGGCTTCCTCTCCGCGCTCGTCGAGTGGGCGAAGGCCAACGACGTCGTCTTCATCGCCGACGAGGTGCAGACCGGCTTCGCCCGCACCGGCGCCTGGTTCGCGAGCGAGCACGAGGGCATCGTGCCCGACCTCATCGTGACCGCGAAGGGCATCGCCGGCGGCCTTCCGCTCTCGGCGGTCACCGGCCGTGCCGACATCATGGACTCGGCCGGCGCCGGCGGCCTCGGCGGCACCTACGGCGGCAACCCGCTCGCGTGCGCCGCGGCCCTCGCCGCGATCGAGGCGTACGAGGAGGACGGCCTCATCGAGCGGGCGCAGCAGATCGGCGCCGTGCTCATCGGCCGCCTGAACGCGCTCCGCACCGCCGACCCGCGCATCGGCGACGTCCGCGGCCGCGGCGCGATGGTCGCGATCGAGCTCGTCGACCCCACCACCGGCGCTCCCGACGCGGCGCTCACGTCGAAGGTCGCCGCGCACGCCCACGCCAACGGCGTGCTCGTGCTCACCTGCGGCACCTACGGCAACGTGATCCGCTTCCTCCCGCCGCTCACCATCGGCGACGAGCTGCTCATCGAGGGCCTCGACGTCGTCGCGGAAGGACTGCGCTCGGCATGAACCCCGTGACGGCGACGACGACGTCGCCCCTGATCCACGCCGACGCGGCATCCCTGCCCGCGCTCGCCGACGCCGAGCCGACGCCGCTCGTCGACGCCCGCGCCCAGCTGGCCGAGGCGATCGAGCTGCTCGGCTACGGCGACGGCCTGCACCGCATGCTCGCGACCCCGCGTCGCGAGATGGCGGTCGCGGTGCCGCTGCGGCGCGACACCGGCGAGACCGAGGTCTACCTCGGCTACCGGGTGCAGCACAACTTCTCGCGCGGCCCCGCCAAGGGCGGCCTCCGCTACGCGCCGAACGTCAACCTCGACGAGGTCCGGGCGCTCGCGATGTGGATGACCTGGAAGTGCGCCCTGCTCGACGTGCCGTACGGCGGTGCGAAGGGCGGCATCGCGATCGACCCGCGCGAGCACTCGGTCGGCGAGCTCGAGCGCGTGACCCGTCGCTACACCAGCGAGATCCTCCCGATCATCGGGCCGGAGCGCGACATCCCCGCGCCCGACATCGGCACCGACGAGCGCACCATGGCCTGGATGATGGACACCTACTCGGTGAACTCCGGGTACACGGTGCCCGGCATCGTCACGGGCAAGCCGATCTCGCTCGGCGGCTCACTCGGCCGCGCGTCGGCGACCAGCCGCGGCGTGACGCACGTGGCGCTCGCCGCGCTCCGCCACGTCGGGATCGAGCCGGCGCGCGCCACCGCGGCCGTGCAGGGCTTCGGCAAGGTCGGCGCGGACGCCGCGCGGTTCCTCGCCGAGGCGGGCGTGCGGGTCCTCGCCATCAGCGACCAGTACGGCGCCGTGCGCAACGACGCCGGCATCGACGTCGAGGCGCTCGCGGACCACGTCCGCGAGACCGGTTCGGTGGTCGGGTTCGCCGGCGCCGACGAGCTCGACCGCGACGCCGTCCTCACGCAGGACGTCGACCTCCTGGTCCCCGCCGCGGTCGAGGGCGTGCTCCACGACGGCAACGCGCGCGACGTGCGCGCCACCGTCGTGGTCGAGGGCGCCAACGGCCCCACCACGCCGGCCGCCGACGCCGTCCTCCGGGAGCGCGGCGTCCTGGTCGTCCCCGACATCCTCGCCAACGCGGGCGGTGTCATCGTCTCGTACTTCGAATGGGTCCAGGCCAACCAGGCGTACTGGTGGCGGGTCGACGAGGTCGAGAGCAGACTTGAGGAGCGGATGCTGAACGCCTGGCGTCATGTCCTCGGCTACGCCGAGGCCCGCGACCTCTCGCTCCGCACCGCCGCCACGGCGCTCGCCGTCGAGCGCGTCGCCGAGGCCCACCGCCTCCGCGGCCTCTACCCGTGATCGCGCGAGACCCGCGCACGACAAGGAACGGACACCCCATGACCACTGCAACGCAGGAATCCGCACTGCTCGAGCACGTCGCCGACGGCCTCTACATCGGCGGCGAGTGGGTCGCCGCCGAGGGCGGGAAGACCTTCGAGGTGTGCGACCCGTCCACGGGCGAGGTCGTCAAGGCCATCGCCGACGCCTCGCCGGCCGACGGCATCCGCGCGCTCGACGCGGCCGTGGCCGCACAGGACGCGTGGGCCGCCACGGCGCCCCGCGAGCGCGGCGAGATCCTCCGCCGCGCCTTCGACCTGCTCATGGAGCGGGCGGACGACTTCGCGCTCCTCATGACCGTCGAGATGGGCAAGCCGCTCGCCGAGGCGCGCGGCGAGGTCAAGTACGGCGGCGAGTTCCTCCGCTGGTTCAGCGAGGAGGCCGTGCGCATCACCGGCCGCTACGGCTGGAACCCCGAGGGCACCGGTCGCATCGTGGTCGCGCAGCGCCCCGTCGGCCCGTCGTACTTCATCACGCCGTGGAACTTCCCGCTGGCGATGGCGACGCGCAAGATCGCCCCGGCGCTCGCCGCGGGCTGCACCGTCGTCGTCAAGCCCGCCGCGCTCACGCCGCTCACGACGATCGCGTTCGTGCAGCTGCTCGAGGAGGCCGGGCTCCCCAAGGGCGTCGTGAACGTGGTCACCACCACGAGCTCGTCGAAGGTCTCCGGCCCGATCATCGCCGACCCGCGCCTGCGCAAGCTCTCGTTCACCGGTTCGACCGAGGTCGGCCGCAAGCTCATCGAGCAGTCGGCGCAGGGGATCCTGCGCACCTCGATGGAGCTCGGCGGCAACGCCCCGTTCGTCGTGTTCGAGGACGCCGACCTCGACAAGGCGGTCGACGGCGCGATGGTCGCGAAGTTCCGCAACATCGGCCAGGCCTGCACCGCGGCCAACCGCTTCATCGTGCACGAGTCGGTCGCGGCCGAGTTCGCCACGCGGGTGACCGAGCGCGTCCAGGCGATGCGCGTCGGCCGCGGCACCGAGGACGGGGTCGCGATCGGCCCGCTGATCGACGAGAACGCGGTCGCCTCGACCCACGAGCTCGTGCAGGACGCCGTCTCGAAGGGTGCGACCGTGCTCGCGGGCGGCTCCGCGATCGACGGCGCCGGCACGTTCTACGCGCCGACCGTGCTCGGCGACGTGTCGGCCGACGCGCGCCTGCTCCGCGAGGAGATCTTCGGACCGGTGCTCGGCATCACCACCTTCGCCGACGAGGAGGAGGCGGTGCGCCTCGCCAACGCCACCGAGTACGGCCTGATCTCGTACGTGTTCACCGAGGACCTCTCGCGCGGACACCGCATGATCGACCGCCTCGACACCGGCATGATGGGCCTGAACACGGGCCTCGTCTCGAACGCGGCGGCGCCCTTCGGCGGCGTCAAGCAGTCGGGCATCGGCCGCGAGGGCGGCTTCGAGGGCATCCACGAGTTCCTCGACACGAAGTACACCCTGATCCCGGCCTAGCCGGGGTCCGGTCCGGTCCGACGCGACCGGGCCGGGCGGATGCCGCGACGTGCGCCGCACGTGCGCCGCGGGTCGCGGCATCCGCCCCGCTCACATCACCCATATCGCTCTCTCACGGAACCGGGGCCCGCTCGCGGGCGTTCCTCAGGAGGACACGACGTGTCCTGCACCTGTGCACCCGGAGGCCTCCTGAGTACCGATCTGCGGACGAGCGGAACGACAGCAAGGACGAACACCATGGAACGCATCGAGACCGACGTCGTCATCGTCGGGGCCGGCGCCTCGGGACTGACCGCGGCGACCGAGCTCGTCAGGGCCGGCCGCGAGGTCGTGGTCCTCGAGGCCCGCGACCGCGTCGGCGGTCGCCTCTGGACCGGCGAGATCGACGGGGCCATGCTCGAGATCGGCGGCCAGTGGGTCTCGCCCGACCAGGACGCCCTCATCGAGACCCTCGACGACCTCGGCCTCGAGACGTACGAGCGCTACCGCGAGGGCCAGAACGTCTACATCGCCGAGGACGGCGAGCGCCGGCTCTTCGAGGGCGAGATCTTCCCCGTCCCGGCGCGGACCGAGGGCGAGATCGTCGGCCTCATCGAGAAGCTCGACGACCTCGTCGCCGAGATCGACCCCGACGCCCCGTGGACCCACCCACGCGCCAAGGAGCTCGACGAGATCTCGTTCGCGCACTGGCTCGAGACGCAGACCGACGACGTCGAGGCGCGGCTGAACATCGGCATGTTCATCGCCGGCGCGATGCTCACCAAGCCCACGCACGCCTTCAGCGCGCTGCAGGCGCTGCTCATGGCCGCGTCGGCCGGATCGTTCTCGCACCTCGTCGACGCCGACTTCATCCTCGACAAGCGCGTCGTCGGCGGTCTCCAGCAGGTGCCGCTGCGCATGGCCGAGCGACTCGGCGACCGCGTGCGGCTGAACCAGCCCGTGCGGGTCGTGCGCTGGCAGGAGGATGCCGCCCCCGGCGCCGCGGCGGTCGTCGCCGTCACCGACGACCTCGAGGTGCACGCCCGCGAGATCGTGCTCGCGGTGCCGCCCGTGCTCGTCGACCGCATCTCGTACGAGCCGCCGCTCCCGCGCCGCCAGCACCAGCTGCACCAGCACCTGTCGATGGGCTTCGTCATAAAGGTGCACGCCGTCTACGAGACGCCGTTCTGGCGCGAGCAGGGGCTCTCGGGCACCGCATTCAGCCCGTACGAGCTCTCGCACGAGGCGTACGACAACACCAACCACGGCGACACCCGCGGCACGCTCGTCGGCTTCGTCTCCGACGAGGCCGCCGACGAGGTGTTCCGCCTGAGCGCCGAGGAGCGGAAGGCCCGGATCCTCGAATCGCTCTCGCACTACTACGGCGAACAGGCCAAGCACCCGGTCGTCTACTACGAGAGCGACTGGGGCAGCGAGGAGTGGACCCGCGGCGCCTACGCCGCGAGCTTCGACATGGGCGGACTCGCGCGCTACGGCGCCGACCTGCGCACGCCGGTCGGACCGATCCGCTTCGCCTGCTCCGACATGGCGGGCAAGGGCTACCAGCACGTCGACGGCGCGATCCGGATGGGACGCCTCGTGGCCTCGCAGATCCTGGCGGAACTCGCGTGAGCGCGGCGTCGATCCTCGTCGGCTACACCGCCGACGAGGCGGGCGCCGACGCGCTCGCGGTGGCCGGCCGCGTCGCCGCGGCGACCGGTGCGGGCGTGGAGGTCGTGCTGGTCCTGCCGTCGGAGGCGCGCAACTCGAGCGTGCCGGCCGACGCGGGCTACGAGCGGTTCCTCCGCGAGCGGTCGCGGTCCTGGCTCGCCGACGCCTCGGGACGACTCGGCACGGACGTCGCGACGAAGCTGCACCTGCGCTACGCCGAGTCGAGCGCCGAGGGGCTCATCGACGCGGCCCACGAGTTCGGGGCCGCGCTCATCGTCGTCGGCACCGCCCGGGGCGGGATCCTCGGCCGGTCCCGGATCGGCTCGGTCGCGGACGCGCTGCTGCACTCCTCGGACGTGCCCGTCCTGCTCGCGCCCGCCGGATCCGAGGCGTCGTCTGACGAGGGCGTGACGCGGATCACCGCGGCCGTCGGCACCCGCCCGGGCGCCGACGCGCTGCTGGAGTCCGCCGTCCGCCTGGCGCGGAGCGCCTCCGCCCCGCTGCGCCTGCTCTCGCTCGTGCCGATCGACCTGCCGGCCGGGCTCGACGCCGAGCTGGCCGCGCTCACGAGCACGGTCCACGCCGAGGACGTCCTCGACGAGGCCCGCCGCGCCCTCCCCGTGGATCTCGACGCGAGCGTCGAGACCGCGGACGGGAGCTCGATCGAGGGGGCCGTGCGCGCCCTCGACTGGCACCCCGGCGAGGTCGTGCTGGTCGGCTCGAGCCGGCTCGCGGCACCGCGCCGGCTCTTCCTCGGGTCGACCGCGGCGAAGATGCTGCGCGAGCTGCCCGTCCCCATGATCGTGGTGCCGCGCACCACCCGCACCTGACGAAAGACCTGCAATGACGCAATCGCTCCAATCCCCGCCCCCGCTCACCGAGGCGACCCGCGCGGTCGACTCCGCCGAGCACGGCATCTCGAAGAAGGGCCTCTCGGCCGGGTCGGTCGGCCTCGTCGGCGCCGTGGTCATCGGCATCTCGTGCATCGCGCCCGCGTACACGCTGACCGCCGCGCTCGGCCCGACCGTGTCGGAGGTCGGCACGCAGGTGCCCGCGATCATCCTGCTCGGGTTCATCCCGATGCTGCTGGTCGCCTTCGGGTACCGCGAGCTCAACCGCCGCATGCCCGATTCCGGCACCTCGTTCACGTGGGCGACGCGCGCGTTCGGCCCGTGGATCGGCTGGATGGCGGGCTGGGGGCTCGTGGCCGCCACGATCCTGGTGCTCTCGAACCTCGCGGGCATCGCGGTCGACTTCCTGTTCCTCGCGATCTCGCAGATCGTCGGGAACCCGGAGATCGCGGGCATCGCCGCGAACCCGTTCGTCAACGTCGCCGTGTGCCTGCTGTTCATGCTCGGCGCGACGTGGATCTCGTACCGCGACATGCGCACCACGCAGAAGCTGCAGTACTGGCTCGTCGGGTTCCAGGTGCTCGTGCTCGTGGTGTTCTCCGTCGCGGCGCTCGTCGAGGTCGCCAACGGCAACGCCTTCGACGCCACGCCCATCGAGCTGAGCTGGTTCAACCCGTTCGCGGTGAGCGACTTCAGCGCACTGGCCGCCGGCCTCTCGCTGTCGATCTTCATCTTCTGGGGCTGGGACGTCACTCTCACGATGAACGAGGAGACCCGAGGCGCCGAGAAGACGCCCGGTCGCGCGGCGACCCTGTCGGTGCTCATCATCGTCTCGCTCTACCTGCTCATCTCGACCTCGCTCATCTCGTTCGCGGGCGTCGGCGAGGGCGAGTTCGGCCTCGGCAACCCCGACATCCAGGACAACGTGTTCTTCGCGCTCGCCGGCCCGGTGCTCGGTCCGCTCGCGATCCTCGTGTCGCTCGCGGTGCTCACGAGCTCGGCGTCCTCGCTCCAGTCCACGTTCGTGTCGCCCGCGCGCACCCTGCTCGCGATGGGTCACTACGGCGCGCTGCCCGAGAAGTTCGCCCGGGTCAGCCCGCGCTTCTTCACGCCCGGGTACGCGACGATCGTGTCGGCGGTCGTGGCGTCCGTCTTCTACGCGGTCATGCGGTTCGTGAGCGAGAACGTCCTGTGGGACACGATCACGGCGCTCGGCATGATGATCTGCTTCTACTACGGCATCACCGCGTTCGCGGCGGTGTGGTTCTTCCGGAGGACCTGGTTCCGCTCGGTGCGCGAGTTCTTCTTCACGCTGCTGTTCCCGCTCGTGGGCGGGGTCATCCTGTCGGTGCTCTTCGTGACCACCCTCGTCGACAGCATGGACCCGGACTACGGTTCGGGCTCCCAAGTCGGCGGCGTCGGCCTGGTCTTCATCCTCGGCATGGTCGTGCTGCTCACGGGCGTCGCGATCATGCTGTGGCAGGCCGCGAAGCGGCCCGCCTTCTTCCGCGGCGAGGTCCTGGCCCGGGCCTCCGCCGACTGAGCCCGTGCGAGGCCGTCGTCTCCTCACCGTGGCGGCCCCGCACGACACCGCGAACCGCCCCGCCGGCGACACCCGGCGGGGCGGTTCCGCGTTCGGAGCCGAGCCGACGCGTCAGGCGGTGACACGCGTACCGGCCATCGGAGGCATGCGCCAGCGGGTTCCCCAGCGGGCGCGGCGCGGATAGCGTGTCCGTCAGCGCCCGAGGGAGGGTGCCAGGGGGAGGAGCCCACGTGGCCGCGTACGACGACATCATCGCCAACATCCCGATCGCCGACCTCGCCGCGAGGCTCGGCGTCGACGAGGGCACGGCCCGCGCCGCCGTGGACCAGGCGCTGCCCGCCCTGCTCGGCGGGATGGACGCCAACGCGCAGGACGACGCGGGCGCCGCGTCCCTCGAACGGGCCGTGCAGCACCACCCGCCGCAGCTCTTCGACGGCGGGGTCGACCTCGACGAGGTCGACACCGACGACGGCGAGAAGATCGTCCGCAACGTCTTCGGTGCGAACACCGACCAGGTGGTGCGCACCCTCGGGGCGACCGAGGGGAAGGCCGAGCCCGGGCTCATTCGGAAGCTGCTGCCGATCCTCGCGCCGATCGTGCTCAGCTTCCTGGCCGGGCAGTTCGCGAAGCGCCGGCAGGGCGAGGGCTCGCAGGCCGCACCGGCCGGCGGTGGCGGCGGCATCGGCGACCTGCTCGGTGGGCTGCTCGGCGGCATCGCCGGCGGGGGATCGTCCGCCGGCGGGGCCGGGGGACTCGACGGGCTCGGCGACCTCCTGGGCGGCCTCCTCGGCGGCGGCAGGCGCTGAGGCCCCGCCGCGGGCCGCACCCGGCGGCTGCGTAGACTGGCACGGTGCCAGTGAACCCCGAGCTGCAGGGGCGCGAGTTCCCGCCGACCGCGCCGTACGTCGTCGGTCGTGAGAAGGTGCGCGAGTTCGCGCGCGCCGTGTTCGCGACCAACCCCGTCAACCACGACGTCGAGGCGGCCCGTGCCGCCGGCCACGCCGACCTCGTCGCACCGCCGACCTTCGCCGTCGTCGTGCAGGAGCACACGCTCGCGCAGCTGCTCGCCGAGCCCGACGCGGGCATCGACTTCTCGCGCGTCGTGCACGGCGACCAGCGGTTCACGTCGACCCGCCCGATCGTCGCGGGCGACGAGCTCACCGCGCGGCTGAACGTCTCCAGCGTGAAGACCCTCGGCGCGCACTCGATGGTCACCGCCGAGTCCGTGATCACGGACGCCGACGGCGAGCACGTCGTGACCGCGATCTCCACCCTCGTCGTGCGAGGAGACGACTGATGACCACCACCCCCGACTTCGACGCGCTCGCCGTCGGCGACGTCGTCGCCGAGCGCGAGACGCACCTGACCCGCGACTCCCTGGTTCGCTACGCGGGCGCCTCGGGCGACTTCAACCCGATCCACTACCGCGACGACGTCGCCGCGTCGGTGGGCCTGCCCGGCGTGCTCGCGCACGGGATGCTCACGATGGGCCTGGCCGTGCAGCCGGTCGTCGACTGGGCGGGCGACCCCGCGCGCGTCGTCGACTACCAGGTGCGCTTCACGCGACCCGTCGTGGTCGACCCCGAGGCCGGGGCGGACGTCACCGTGAGCGCGAAGGTCGGCCAGCTCGACGCCGAGGCGAGGGTCGCGCGCATCGACCTCACCGTGTCATTCGACGGTGCCACGGTGCTCGGCAAGGCGCAGGCGCGAGTGGTGCTCGCCTGAGATGACGGACCCCGCCACGACGACCGACGCTGCGGCACGCGAGCCCCGCTTCTCCGACCTCACGACGCTCCGCGTGGGCGGTCCGATCGCCCGGCTCGCGACCGCGACCACGCGCGACGAGCTCGTCGACCTCGTGCGCGAGGTCGAGGCGTCCGGCGAACCGTGGATGGTCGTCGGCGGCGGGTCGAACCTGCTGGTCGGCGACGAGGGCTTCGCCGGCACCGTCATCCGGATCGCCACGCGCGGCATCGACGTGCAGCCCGGATCCGAGCCCGGCGGCGTGCGCCTGCGCGTCCAGGCCGGCGAGACCTGGGACGACCTCGTCGCGTTCGCGGTCGAGCGCGGGTTCTCCGGGCTGGAGGCCCTGTCGGGCATCCCCGGCTCGGTCGGCGCAGCGCCGGTGCAGAACATCGGCGCCTACGGGCAGGAGCTCTCCGACGTGCTCCTCGGCATCGAGTTCCTCGACGACGGCGCGGACCGGCCGCGCGAGATGTCGGCCGACGAGCTGGAGCTCGGCTACCGCACCTCGGTGCTCAAGCAGGGCCTCGCGGGGGTGGTGCTCTCGATCGACCTCGCCCTGCACGACACGACCGCGGAGCGCGAAGTGCTCGGCCAGGCGCTCGGCACGCCCGTCGCGTACGCGCAGCTCGCGAGCGCGCTGGGCGTGCAGCTCGGCGACCGCGTCCCGGTCGCCGACGTCCGCGAGGCCGTCCTCGCCCTGCGCTCTGGCAAGGGGATGGTGCTCGATCCCGACGACCCCGACTCGGTGAGCGCCGGGTCGTTCTTCACCAACCCGATCGTCCCCGAGAAGATCGCACGCACCCTCCCCGGCGAGGCGCCGCGCTGGTACGTCGAGCCCGAGGAGCCCGACGAGGTCGTGCTGCTCGCCGAGCTCGAGAGCCGGTCGCCCCTCGACGCGTTCCTCGAGCACCAGGCCGAGGCGGAGGCGGCCGAGGCGAGGGCGCACGCCGCGCCCGCGGAGCCGCTCGTGAAGCTGTCGGCGGCGTGGCTGATCGAGCACAGCGGCATCCGCCGCGGGTTCGCCCTCGCGGGCTCTCGTGCGGCGATCTCGTCGAAGCACACGCTCGCGCTCACGAACCGCGGCGGGGCGAGCGCCGACGAACTCGCGCAGCTCGCACGCTTCGTGCAGGGCCGCGTGCAGTCCGAGTTCGGCATCCTGCTGCACCCCGAGCCCGTGCTGGTGGGCGTCGAGCTCTAACCGCCGGGGCGCTGGCCCACCCGCTCGGTCGCGGTGTCGACCCCGGGCGTGCGGACGTCGGGGCCGACCACGGGTGCCGCGCCGCCCCGCCGCGCGCGGCGCCGGGCCGCCGACTGCACGAGGGTCGGGATCGCGACGCCCGCGACGAGGACCGCGCTGCCGGCGAGCTCGAGCGCATTCGGCACCTCGTGCAGCACGAGCCAGGCGGCGGTGACTCCGACGGGCGGCACGAGCAGGGTGAACGGCACCACGTCGGCCGCGGGGTACCGGCCGAGCAGCATGTTCCAGATGCTGTAGCCGACCAGCGAGGCGGCGCCCGCGGTGAACGCGACTGAGGCGAGGGTCGGCCAGCCGAGGGTCGCGAACGCCTCGCCGACGACGGCGGGCCCGTCGAGCACGAGGCTCGCCGCGAGCGCCGGCACCGGCACGACCAGCGCCGACCACACCACGAGGCCGAGCCCGTTCGTGGGTGGCGCGCTGCGGGCGACGACGTTGCCGATGCCCCAGCTCAGCGCCCCGGCGACGCAGAGGGCGAGCGGGACCAGCGACGCGAGGCCCGCCTCGCCGTCGACCCGTCCGGCGCCGACGAGCACGAGCCCGGCGAGCCCGACGACGGCCCCGACGACCTGGGCGCGGGTCGGGCGCTCCCGCAGCACGATCGCGGCGATCGCGATCGTGAAGATCATCTGGCTCTGCAGGATGACCGGGGCCAGGCCGGCCGGCAGGCCGAGGTGCATCGCCGTGAAGACGAACGCGAACTGGCCGAGGCTCATGAACGTGCCGATGGCGAGGATCGTCCGCCACGGCACCGCCGGTCGCGGCACGATGAGGACCAGCGGCACGGCCACGGCGGCGAAGCGGAGCGCGACGAGCACGAGCGGCGGCGTGTCCCGCAGGCCGAGGTCGATGGCGAGGAAGTTCACGCCCCAGATGACGGCGACGAGGACGGCGAGCAGCGAGTGCCGAGCGGACATGGGTCCATCGTCGCGCGGCCGATCGTCCAGCACCAGTTCCGATTCGCTTCGGATATCACGTAGCGTTGCTTCATGATCGATCCGCAGGGCCTGCGCGCGCTCGTCGGGGTGGCGCAGCACGGGAGCGTCGCGGCGGCGGCGAACGCCCTCGGCTACACGCCGTCCGCCGTCTCGCAGCAGGTCAAGCGCCTCGAGGGCGAGGTCGGCGCCGCGCTCCTCGAGCGGCGCGGGCGCGGGGTGCTGCTCACCGAGCGGGGCCGCGTCGTCGCGACCGAGGGGCGGGCGCTGCTCGATGCCATGGCGCAGCTCGTCGCGGGCGAGGCGGATGCCGGGTCCGGCGCCCTCGCGCCCGTGCGGGTCGCCTCGTTCTCGACCGCCACGCGCGGCCTGGTCGGCCCGGCGATGCACGACCTGCGCGCCGCGGGCGTCACCGACCTGTCGGTCGCCAGCGTCGACCCGTTCGAGGCGGTCGTGCTCGTCGACCGCGGCGACGTCGACCTCGCGATCGTCCACGACTGGAACTCCGTCCCGCTCGTCGTGCCCGACGGACTCGTGCGCGAGCCACTCTGCCGCGACGAGGCCGACGTCGTGCTGTGGGCGTCGCATCCGCTCGCCGACCGCGCCGCGTTGGACCGGCGCGACCTCGTCGATGAGGCCTGGTCGAGCACGCCGCGGGGTGCCATCTGCCACGAGGCCCTGCTCCGCCTGTTCACCGACCTCGGCCGCGTGCCCCGCATCGTCGCCGAGGACCCCGACTTCGCGTCACTCGTCGAGCTCGCCCGGCAGCGGGTCGCGGTCTGCCTCGTTCCGCGCCTCGGCCGGGGGGCGCTCCCCGACGGCACGGTCGCGATCCCGCTCGCCGACCGGAGCCAGGTGCGGCAGGTGTCGGCGGTCTCCCGGGCGGCGCGCTCCGAGAGCCCGGCCATCCGCGCCGTGGTCGACGGACTCCGCCGCGTCGCCGCGGGCGCGGAGTTCGCCTGAGCGCGCTCGACGACGATCACGCCGGGCCGAGTGCGCGACCGCCGATCTCCGGAACGGGGGAGTGTCGGCGCGAGGCGGCGACGTCGTGTCGCGCCAGCCAGCTCAGGATCGCCCGGTTCGTCGCATCCGGCATCTCCTCCTGGATCCAATGACCGCAATCCAGGTCGATCACCTCCACTCCGGGGACGAACTCGCTCAGGTTCTCGGACTTCGCGACCGGGTCGCGGTCGCCGCGGATCATGAGCGTGGGCTGCCGCACGATCGGGTCCGCGTCCGCCAGCAGGTGCCAGTTGCGATCGAGGTTGCGGTACCAGTCGATGCTGCTCGTGAATCCCGTCGCCTCGAACGCGGAGACGAAGACCGCAAGGTCCTCCTCGCTCATCAGCGGATCCCCGAGCGGCGTCTCGGCCGTTGCGAGGCCGATCATCGCCATGCCGGGGCGAGGCTCGACGGGAGGCTCGTTCCTCCGGAACAGGTTGCGGAGGAACCGGGAGGTGTTCGCGTCCAGCACCGCGTCGGCGACGCCCGGCTGCCGGTTGAAGTGGACGAGGTGGTTGTCGTCGCCGAACACCTCTTCGAGGAACTCGATCCAGGGCCGCTCGCCGCGGGCCATGTAGGGGAGGCTCAGGTTGATCACCCGGTCGACCCGGCTCGGGTGCAGCAGCGCCATCCCCCACACGACCATGGCGCCCCAGTCGTGGCCGACGAAGGTCGCGTGCTCGTATCCGTAGTGATCGAGCAGTGCGACCAGGTCGCCGGTCAGGTGCTCGATGTCGTACTCGGCGACGGCGGTCGGGCGCGACGAGTTCCCGTATCCCCGCTGGTTCGGGACGATCACGTGATAGCCGGCCTCGACGAGGGCCGGCACCTGGTGTCGCCACGTGAAGGCGAGCTCGGGCCAGCCGTGGCAGAGCACGATCGGATCGCCGCCATCGCGCCCGCCCGCTTCGTGGACTTCGAGTTCCACGCCGTTCACCGGGATCAGCGTGGGCTCGGGGAACGTGGTCGACATCGACATCAGGATCTCCTCTCGGATCGGTGCGGGGCATGTCCCCGTCTCACGACCGACCGTACGCGCCGATGCGGACAGATCCTGTCCGCATTCTGCGATAGCGTGCGAACATGGCGAACGATCCGACCGCGCGGGCGCTGCGGCTCCTCTCACTGCTGCAGACCCATCGGCTCTGGCGCGCCGCCGACCTGGCTCGTCGTCTCGGGGTGACCGAGCGGACCGTTCGCCGCGATGTCGACCGGCTGCGCGACCTGGGGTATCCGGTCGATGCCGTGCCCGGGAGCCACGGCGGATATCGGCTCGCCGCGGGTGCGCACCTGCCGCCCCTGCTGTTCGACGACGGCGAAGCCGTGGCCGTCGCCGTCGGGCTCCGTGCGGCGGCGGGCGCAGCGATCGCCGGCATCGAGGAGACGTCGGTGCGCGCGCTGGCGAAGATCCAGCAGGTGCTTCCCGACCGATTGAAGCGTCGGGTGTCGGCGCTCCACGCCAACGTCGCGTCGATGCCGTGGGAGCACGGCGACGACGGGGTCGTGGACCCTGACGCGATCACCGTCCTCGCGACGGCGTGCCGGGACCACGAGCAGGTCCGCTTCGACTACCGGCGCCGCGACGGCGACGACAGCCGGCGACTCGTCGAGCCGCACCAGTTGGTCACCGTCGGTCGACGCTGGTACCTCGTCGCCTGGGACGTGCGCCGCACGGATTGGCGCACGTTCCGTCTCGACCGACTGGGCGGCGTGCAGTCGGTCCGAACGCGGTTCGCGCCGCGCGAGGTGCCGGGCGGCGACGGCGCCGCCTACGTCGCGGCGTCGATCGCATCGACCCCGCTCGGGGTGGAGGCGACCATCGCCCTCGGCGAACCCCTCGATCGGGTCGCCGAGGCGCTCTCCGCCCTCGACCACACGCTCATCGACGCCCGGGCGGACTCCTGCACGGTGAGACTGCGCGCCGACCGGATGGAGTGGCTCGTCATGGCGGTGGTGAGGCTGGCACTGGAGGCCCCGCTCCTCGTCGTCGAGCCCCGTGCGGTCGCCGACGAGATCGGGGCACTGATCGGACGGCTCGGCCGGCGGTGATCGGGCGCCCCGGTCGGTCACCCGCCGACCCGAGGATGACCGCCCGCCTCGCTCGCGACGTGCGGGGCGCCCGCAGCGGGCCGGTACACGTCCAGCGCGAGCGGAACGACGCGCAACCGGGTGCGGTACCCGGGGGCCGACAATTCGGCGGACGCCGCCATCGGCCACTCCAGCGCGACCTCGCCGTCGTGCGCGAACCCGGGCGGTTGCCCGAGCCTGGGCCGCACGTCCACGACCAGCCCGGTCGTCGACGAGGACTCGATCCGCTCGGGGATGAGTCGGAGGATGCGCAGCACCCGGGCAGTCCGTCGGCCGAAGGCGAGTGAGGCGATCGACCCCGCGCGCGACCCCGCGTGCAGCATTCGCACGTCGAGCCTGCCGTCGTCGAGCGAGCGGCGCTGCAACGGCGCGAGCGACGCGCGGTCGTTGCGGCCGACGCCGACGAAGAGGGTCCAGACATTCGCACGCCTGCCGTCGATCACCACGGCGACCGGACTCGACCGACGGAGCACCCGCCACGCCGCGACCGCCGACGCGGGCCACTTGCCCGCGCGCGGTCGCAGCGACTCGCGCTCCGCGACGAAGTCGGGATAGATCCCGACCGACGCGGCGTTCACGACCGTGATCGGCTCGGCCTCGCCGAAGGCGAGCTCGGCGACGTCCACCCGGACCCCCTCGCCGCGCTGCACCGCGTCGACGGCCGCGTCCACCGTCTCGGCGCCGACCGTGCGGGCGAAGTGGTTGAAGGTGCCGCCCGGCACCACGAGCAGCGGGACCCCGGCCCTGCGGGCCTCGTGCGCGACCGCGCCGACCGAACCGTCCCCGCCGCACACGCCGATGATCTGTGGCGGGACCTCCCGGGCCAGCGCGGCCGCGGCGACCCCGACCGGGTCCTCCGCGCCCTCGAGCACATGGACCTCGGCGCGCGGCAGGCGGTCGCGCAGCACGGCGACCGGGTCGGTCCGAACCACGCTCGTGCCCGCGGCGCGGTTCACCACGACGAACACGCCCGCCCCGTCGGGCGAGGCCGGCAGGCGGCGATCGCGGCCGGGGCCGGGCGGAGGCTCCGGGGGGCCGGGGCGCGGACGGACGGCCGCGGCGCCGATCGCCGCGACGGCGCCGCCGAGGGCCAGCCCGCCGACGACGTCCGAGAACCAGTGCGCGCCCACGTGCAGGCGCGAGTACGCGACCCCGAGGGCGGCCGGGGCGAGGGCCGCGCCGACGCGGGGCGCCTCGAGCGCGACGCCGCCCGCGAACGCGGCCGCACTCGCGGAGTGCCCAGAGGGGAACGTGCGGCTCGACGGCTGCACGGGCAGCCGCCGGCCGATCGGGATGTCCTCGAGCGCGGGCCGGTCGCCGCCGAAGACGCGCTTGGCGATGAGGTTCGTGAGCGCGCTCGCCGTGGCGAGCGAGAGGAGGCCGCGGACCGCCGCCCGTCGGCGGCCGGTCACTGCGAGCACGCCCGCGATCGTGAACCAGAGCACGCCCTTGTCGGCGAAGCCCGTCAGCTGCGACCAGAAGCGGTCGACGGCGGGATGCGAGTGCCATCCGTTCACCCGTCGCGCGGCCGCGGCGTCGAGCCGGCGCACACCGGGCGGCAGCAGGCGCGCGCGGCGCGCCGCCACCCGAACCCCCTGGACCAGCCCCACCCGCCCCAGCGTACGGCCGTCGCGCCGCCCCGGGCGCGGGGTTGCGCGGGGCGGCGCGGCGCGGATCGGCCCGCGGGGCGCGATGCCGGCGTCAGAGCAGCCCGAGCTCCATGGCCCGCGTGACCGCGCGCGTGCGGTCGTTGACCTCGAGCTTCTCGAACACGTGGATGAGGTGCGTCTTCACGGTCGCCTCGCCGATCACGAGCGCGCGCGCGATCTCGGGGTTCGACCGGCCGTCGGCCACGAGGCGCAGCACCTCCAGCTCGCGCGGCGAGAGGCTGGGCGCGAGAGGCCCCGTCGCGTCCATCCGGACCCGGTTCACGAGCTTCGCGGCGATCGACGGCGCGAGCACCGTCTCGCCCGCGGCCACCGATCGGATGCCGGCGAGGATCTCCTCCTGCGGCGCGGCCTTCAGCAGGTAGCCGCTCGCACCCGCCTCGATCGCGGCGAGGATGTGGTCGTCGGTCTCGTACGTCGTGAGGACGAGCACGCGCGTCGCCCCGCCGCCGGCGAGGATCCGCTCGGTCGCGCCGGCGCCGTCGAGGCCCGGCATCCGGAGGTCCATGAGCACGAGGTCCGGGCGCAGCTCGGTGGCGAGCGCCACCGCCTCGAGCCCGTCGACGGCCTCGCCGACGACCTCGATGCCCGGCTCGGCCTCGAGCAGGCCGACGATGCCCGCGCGCACGATGGGATGGTCGTCGGCGACCACCACGCGGATGGATCCGCCGCCCACCTCGTCCCTCACCTCGTCCCTCCCGTCGTCCCGTCGGTCGTCTCGTCCACGGCGGCCGGCACGACCACCCGCAGCACCGTTCCGCCGGTCGCGCCCGCGCCGAACTCGAGTCGCCCGCCCACCAGCGCGACGCGGTCCCGCATGCCCGCGAGCCCGAATCCGCCGTCGCCGGATCGACCGTCGCCCGGCCCGACGCCGTCGTCGCGCACCGCGAGCACCACCTCGGGCGGCATCCCGGCCGTCGTGACGACGACCTCGGCGGACGACGCCCGCGCGTGCTTCCGGACGTTCGCGAGCGCCTCCTGGGCGCAGCGGAGGAGCACGACCTCGAGTTCGCGATCGAGCCCCGCGCCATCCGTCGTGACCGTGACGCGCACGCCCGTCTCGCGCTCGAATGTCGCGGCGAGCCGCTGCAGCGCCTCGCCCAGCCCGCCATCGGATCGGACGGGCGCGAGCGAGGCGACGAGGCCCCGGGCCTCCGTGAGCGCCTCGCGCGCCATCTGCTCCATGAGCTCGACGTCGGCCCGCGCGGACGCGGCGGCCTCGTCGTCGACCACCGCGAGTCGTCGCCCGGTGCGCTGGGCGACCATGACCATCCCCGTCAGCGACTGCGCGATGGTGTCGTGGATCTCCCGGGCCAGTCGCGCCCGCTCGTCGGCGACGCCCGCGTCGCGATGCATCGCCGCGAGCTGGCCCTGCGCCGCCTGGAGCTCGTCGAGCAGTCGCGCCCGTTCGTTGCCGTATCGCGCGATCCGGGTGATCCAGAGTCCGAGGGCGATGCTGAACCCCACCGACAGGGCCGCCACCGCAGCACCCGCGAAGAGGCCGCCGACGCCCGAGCGCGCCGTATAGCCGGCGACGATCGAGACCGCGAAGAGCAGGTTCGCGATGATCGCGCTACGGGTCGACGGCGACGTCGACCACACGAAGGGATAGAGGAAGGCCTGCAGGATCGCGAACGACGGCTCGATCGCCGTGCCGACCGCGAGGAGCACCGCGTAGGCGATCGCGATCGCGAGGTGCTGCCGCGGCCCGACCTCCGGCACGCAGCGCCGCCCCCACAGCAGGTGGACCAGGAGGAAGGCCCCGGCGGTCGCGCACGTGGCGGCGTCGTCGGGGCCGAACGGAGGGTCGAGCAGGGTGAGCGCGGCGATCACGACCGTGACCGCGATCGCCGCGGCATCCCACCACCGCACGTTCTGCATGGACTCAGGCTCCCACAGGGCCGGCACGCCGGGCGCCGCGCCGCCGCCGCGTCGCGGTCATGCGTCCCGCCGGATCCAGCGGAACGTCAGCCGGCTGATCACGAGCCCCACGACCAGCCACGCCAGCAGCGCGACGGCGACCCAGCCGAGGTCCCACGCCTCGTGCTGCTCGAGCACCGCGAAGTCCTCGGGCAGGAACGCCGCCCGCATGCCCTGCGCCATCCACTTCAGCGGGAAGAGGCTCGCCACGTTCTGCATCCACTCGGGCAGCTGGTTGAACCGCAGGTACACGCCCGAGATGAACTGCAGGATCAGCACGATCGGGATGACGACGGCGGTCGCGCTGCGGCCGGACCGCGGCAGCGCCGAGAGCGCGATGCCGAGCAGCGCCGACGTGGCCACGCCGAGCACGAACACCCAGGCGAACGTGAGCCACGCCTCGGGCCGGGTCGGCAGGGCGATGCCGTAGAGGGTCGAGGCGACGAGCAGCAGCAGTGCCGCCTGGAGCACGCCGGTGACGAAGACCTGGCCGATCTTGCCGATGAAGTAGGACACGGGCGAGAGGGGCGTGCCGCCGAGGCGCTTGAGGGTGCCGTTGCTGCGCTCGGTCGCGATGTCGATCGCGAGGTTCTGCACGCCCGAGAGGAGCATGCCCGCGGCGAGCATGCCGGGCAGGTAGTAGGCGCCGATGCTCACCGAGGCGGCGTCCGGGCCGGGCTGGATGTCACCCGACGCGCTGAACGCGGCGGTGAAGATGCCGAGCATGATCACCGGGAACAGGAAGGTGAAGAAGACGGCGTCGGGTGAGCGGAAGTAGCTGCGCACCTCGTAGCCGATGCGGGTCAGTCCGACCGCGAGGCGGCCGGGTCGGGCGGTCGCGGCGGCGGGCCGGACGAGGTCGGGGCGCGCGCGCCGCGCCTCGCTGCGGGTGTTCACGGTGCTCATGCCAGTGCCTCCTCGGCGTCGCGGGCGGCGCTTCCGGCCGCGCGCACCAGGTCCAGGTAGATGTCCTCCAGGCTCGGGCGGATGACCTCGAGCCCGTCGGGCTCGCCTTCATGCTCGCGCACGAGGGCCGTGACGAGCGCGGCGGGCTGCTCGGTGCGCACCTCCCGGGCCGCGCCCGTGCGGTCGTTCCAGCGCACGATGGGCACGCGTGCCTCGGCGCCGCCGAGCTCGTGGATGGCGCCGACGTCGACCAGTCGACCGCCGAGGATGATGCCGGCCCGGTCGCCGAGCCGGGCGGCCTCGTCGAGGTAGTGGGTGGTGAGCACGATCGTCGTGCCCTCGTCCTTCAGGCCGCGGATGAGCTCCCAGAACTCCCGTCGGGCCTCGGGGTCGAACCCGGTCGTCGGCTCGTCGAGGAACAGCAGCTCGGGTCGGCCGATGATGCCGAGTGCGACGTCGACCCGGCGGCGCTGCCCGCCCGAGAGCTTCGAGATGCGCGTGCGCGCCTTGGCCTCGAGGCCGACCGCGGCGATCACCTCGTCGACGTCGCGTGGGCGGGGGAAGAAGCGCGCGAAGTGCGCGAGCTGCTCCTGCACGGTCATGACGCCGCTCTCGGTCTCGGACTGCAGCACGATGCCGAGCCGCGCCTTCCAGTCGAGTCCGCCCCGCGCCGGGTCGACGCCGAGCACGCTCACCTCGCCGGCCGTGCGCAGGCGGTAGCCCTCGAGGATCTCGATCGTCGTCGACTTGCCGGCGCCGTTCGGGCCGAGGAGGGCGAAGGTCTCGCCGCGGCGGATGTCGAGGTCGATGCCGTCGACCGCGGCGAGGGCGCCGTACTGCTTCCGCAGGCCGCGGATGCGCACGGCGGGTGCTTCGGGGTTCGTGGTCTGGTCCATGCCCTCGATGCTCCTCGGTCCGCGCCGGGCGCGGCAGCCGTGGAGCGGTCGATCTTCCCCTCCACCGATCGGTGGATGCGGCGGTCAGTCCGAGCGGAGCTCGGCGAGGCGGCGCTCGAGGAACCGGCGCTCGGGCGTCGTGCGGGCGAGCGCGATCGCGACGCGGTACTTCGCGGCCGCGGCATCCGCCTCGCCGAGCCGGCGGTGCAGGTCGGCCTGCGCTGCGGGCAGCAGGTGGTAGCCGTCGAGCCGGCCGGATGCCTCGAGCAGTGCGAGGTCGTCGAGCCCGCGCCGCGGGCCGGACGCCATGCCGTGGGCGATGGCCCGGTTCAGCGCGACGAACGGCGAGTCGCCGAGCATCGCGAGCGCGTCGTAGCGAGCCGCGATCTCCGGCCAGTCGGTGTCGTCGGCGGTGCGGGCGCGGGCGTGGGCGGCCTGGATCTCCGCCTGCAGCCGGTACGGGCCGGGCGGTCGCCCGGACGGTGCGCCGTCGGTGCCGTCGGCGTCCGCCGGCCCGAGCAGCCGCAGCCCCTCGGCGATGCCGGCGGCGTCCCAGGTGGTGCGGTCCTGCTCGGGGAGGGGCACGAGCTCGCCGCCGGCACCGGTGCGCGCGGCCGAGCGGGCCTGCTGCAGCAGCAGAAGCGCGAGCAGCGCCCGCGCTTCGTCGGCCTCCGGCAGGAGCGCGACGACGAGGCGCGCGAGGCGCACGGCCTCGGCGGTGAGGTCGAGCCGCTGCAGCGCGTCACCGCCCGACGCGAGGTATCCCTCGTTGGCGATGAGGTAGAGCACGGCGAGGACCCCGTCGATCCGTCGGGGCAGCTCGTCGGCGACCGGGACCCGGTACGGGATGCCGGCGTTGCGGATCCGGCGCTTCGCCCGGGAGATGCGCTGGCCCATCGTCGCCTCGGTCACGTGGAAGGCCCGGGCGATCTCGCCCGTGTCGAGGCCGCCGACGGTGCGGAGGGTGAGGGCGACGCGCGCCTCCATGGGGAGTGCCGGGTGCGCGCACGTGAAGACGAGGCGCAGCCGGTCGTCCCACTCGGGCTCGCCGTCGAGCGCGGCGGCCGCGACGTCCGCGGGGTCGGGCGGGCCGTCGGCGCGCCCGGAGAACCGTTCCATCTCGAACCACTCCCCGACCTTCCCGGCCTCGACGCCGCGCCGGCGCAGCCGGTCGAGCGCCAGGTTGCGGGCGGCGGTCGTGAGCCACGCGCCGGGATTGCGCGGAATCCCGTCGCGCGGCCACGTCCGCGCGGCTCGCTCGAAGGCGCCGGACGTCGCGTCCTCGGCGACGTCCCAGTCGCCCGTGGTCCGGATGAGCGTCGCCACGATCCGCGCCTGATCGGACCGGTACGCCGCGGCGAGCGCGGCCCCGGGCGACGGGCGCGCGGCAGGCTCCCCGCCCTCCGGGGCCGGAGCGGCGTCCGCGTGTCCGTCGTCGTTCAGCGGCGCGCCTCCGCGATCGCGTCGCGGGAGCGGGGCTCGATCCGCCGGTCCCGGTCGGGCGCCTCGCGCTCGTCGCGTGCGACGTGGTCCTCGTGCGCGTCCAGCGGCCAGGTCGGGCGGAGCTCGATCGAGCCGCGCGCGGCCATCGGATGCGCGGCGGCCACCTCGATCGCCTCGGCGAGGTCGCGCACCTCGATCAGGTCCACGCCGGCGAGCCACGCGTCGGTCGGGGCATCGCCGCGGTCGCTGACGAGCACCTCCCCGTGGCGCCGTCGCACGAACGTGGCGTCGGCGGGGCGGTGCAGGGCCGCACCGAACAGGCGGACGCCCCGGGTCTCCATCTCGCTCGCCCAGGCCGAACCGGCCGCGTCGACCTGCGGGTCCGCGTGGGGGTCGGCGTCGGGACGCTCGGCGACGACCAGCAGCAGGTAGCGTCGCCCCCGTTCGGGCCGGTCGTGGAACTCGACGGGCACGATGCCCGAGCGCGGTGCCGGGTCGCGCCGTCGGAGGAAGGGCCGGATCTCGACCCGCCCGAACCACGCCACCGGATGCCGGGACGCGATCTCGATCGCCTCGTCGAGGTCGCGTACGTCGATGACGTCGAAGCCGCCGATCGTCTCCTTGGCCTCGCTGAACGGGCCGTCGGTCACGAGCACCTCGCCGGAACGGACTCGGAGCGTGGTCGCGTCCTGCCCGGGGCGCAGGCGCTCGCCGTACTCCGACACGCCGCGCGAGACCACGTCGTCGACCCAGTCGCCGATGTCGTCGGCGTCGGGCGCGTACGGCACCGGGTCGGCGCCGTCGGCGTAGAGCAGTGCGTATTCCATGGTGGTTCCCCTTCTCTCGGTCACGCTACGCACGTACGACGAATGGGGGAAGCCGGTTTCGACAGGTCGGCGTCGGATGCCGCGCTCCGGCACGTGGACGCGGCGTCCGATCGCTCAGGCGCCGACGAGCAGGTGCGGGTGCTGGGCCTCGACGACGTTCGGGTGGGCCCGCAGCCGGCTCTTCAGCCAGTTCTCGCCGAAGACCGCGTGCAGCGGGTTGGCCGGGTCGTCGGTGATGCCGGCCGCCTCCGCGGCGAGCGCCGGCGGGAGGTCGATCGTCGGGATCGTCGCGTCGAGCGACGGCCCGTGGAAGTAGGGGATCGAGATGCGCTCGGTGCCGGGCTCGGGGGAGACGACGCGGTGCAGCGTGGCCTTGAGGTAGCCGCCGGTGGCGATCTCGAGCAGCTCGCCGATGTTGACGACGAACGACGCAGGGGGAGGCGTGACGTCGATCCACTCGCCGTCCTTCTCGACCTGCAGGCCCGCCTTGCCCTCCTCGACCGAGAGCAGCGTCAGCACCCCGAGGTCCTTGTGGGCGCCGACGCCCTGCGCGGGCTGCTCGGCGGCGACGCCGGGGTAGCGGGCGATCTTCATGTGCGGCGACGGCATCGCGAACGCGGCGTCGAAGGTGTCGGACGGTGCGCCGAGCGCCTCGGCCCACGCGCGGAGCAGGCGCGTGGCGACCTCGTCGAGGCGGGCGATCCACTCCTCGGCGACCTCGCGGAGCTCCGGCAGCGCGTCGGGCCAGAGGTTCGGCCCCTCGAGCATCCAGTAGTCGGGGGTGTCGGCGGTCATCGCGACGGCGGGGCGTTCGGCGCCGATGTCGATCTGCTCGCGGATGTCGACGCGGCCCAGCGTGCGCTCGCCGCCCATGCGCGTGTACCCGCGGAAGTGCGGGCTCGTCACGTTCTCGATGGCGAGCTTGTGCGACTCGGGCAGTGCGAAGAACGCGCGGGCCGCCTCGTAGGCGCGGTCGATGAGCTCGGCCGGCACGCCGTGCCCGACGAGCGAGAAGAAGCCGACCTCGTGGGTGGCCCGTCGGAGGTCGTCGCGGAACGCGGCCTGCTGCGCGGGGGTGCCGTTGAGGAGGGAGAGGTCGAGGACGGGGATGCCGGACATGTGCTGGTCCTTTCGAGGGTGCCGGAGGGTGGTGCGCCGACGATGCGGCCCCGGCATCCCTGGACGTCGGCTCCGGTCATCCGGTTCGAGGGGAGTGCCTCGGGGACGGATGCCGTGGAGCTGACGCGGACGCGTCGGATGCGGCGTGAGCACTGGGCTGCGGTCGGCGGCGCGTGGAGATTCGCGCCCTGGGGTCGTCGGGGAGACGACCGCCTAGCGGCGACAGCAGCGACAGGTGCGGGTGCTCACGATGACGGACACGGTAGCACGGCGGCGACCGAGTGGTGCAACCCGGTTCAGGCGCCGAGCACGAGGGAGGCCGCGATGGCGAGCATGACGACGGCGATGACGCCGTCGAGGATCCGCCAGGCGCGGGGACTCGCGAGCACCCGGCCGAGGAGGCGCGCGCCGTAGGCGAGGCCGAAGAACCACGCGGCGCTCGCGATCGTCGCGCCGAGTGCGAACACCCAGCGCGCGTTGCCGTGGGTCGCGCCGATCGAGCCGAGCAGGAAGACGGTGTCGAGGTAGACGTGCGGGTTGAGCCAGGTTAGCGCGAGGCAGGTGAGCACCACGCCGAGGAGTCCGCGACCGCGGGTCGGGCCGGATGCGGCCTCGGCGACGGTGCGCTCGCGCACGCTCGTCGCACCCGTCCGCCCGTCCGCCCCTCGACCTGCGGGTGCCGCGGGCGGTGCACCGGACGCCGTGGCGTGCGTCGAGCTCCCGGACCCGACGGGTCGCCCGTCGCCCCCGACGCCCTCGTCGACGACCAGCCCGTCCTCGCCTCCCCGCAGCGCGCGTCGCGCGGCCAGCAGCGCGTACCCGACCAGGAATGCGGCTCCCGCCCATCGGGCGACGCCGGTGAGCCACGGCACGGCCTGCACCGCCGCGCCCATGCCCCCGACGCCCGCGGCGATGAGCGCCGCGTCGGATGCGGTGCAGATCGCCGCGACCGCGAGGACGTGCTCGCGTCGGATGCCCTGGCGGAGCACGAACACGTTCTGCGCGCCGATGGCGACGATGAGCGAGAAGCCGAGTCCGAGGCCGGCCGCGAGCGCGGTGAGGTCCATGGCGCCGACGCTAGGCGCGGGCCGACATGAAATCCAGCTCAGGGTTCTTCACGAGCATTAGCATTCCTTCATGCAGATCCCGCTCGACCTGGCGCGCACGCTGGCCGCGGTCGTCGACGGCGGCACCTTCGAGGCGGCCGCCGCCGAACTCCGGGTCACGCCGTCGGCCGTGTCGCAGCGCGTCAAGCAGCTCGAGCAGCGCCTGGGCCGTGTGCTCGTCGTCCGCTCGAAGCCGGTGCGCCCGACCGAGGCCGGCGCGGCCGTGGTGCGACTCGCGCGCCAGCTCGCGCTGCTCGAGCACGACGCGCTCGCCGCCTTCGGAGGGCGCTCCGACGACGAGTCCGCCCGGCCCGTGACGGTGCCGCTCGCGGTCAACGCGGACTCGCTCGCCACGTGGTTCCTCCCCGCGCTCGCCCGCGTCGCCGAGGGTCGCGCCGTCGTCTTCGACCTGCACCGCGACGACCAGGACTTCACTGCGGGGCTGCTGGAATCGGGCGTCGTCATGGGCGCGGTCACCTCGCAGGCGACCCCGGTCGCCGGCTGCCTCGTGCGGCCGCTCGGCGTGATGCGCTACACGGCGGTGGCGACGCCGGGATGGCTCGAGCGCTGGTGTCCGGACGGGCCGGATGCCGCCGCGCTCGCGCCGGCGCCCCGCGTGGACTTCGACCGGCGCGACGACCTCCAGGGCGTGTACCTGCGCCGGATCGGCGTGACCGGCGCGGAGCCGCCCCGGCACTTCGTCCCCGCCTCGAACGACTTCGCGACCGCGGTCAAGCTCGGGCTCGGGTGGGGGCTGCTGCCCGGGTTCCAGTGCGACGACGAGCTGGCGGACGGCCGGCTCGTCGCGCTCGGCGGTCCGCCGATCGACGTGCCGCTGCACTGGCAGCAGTGGAACCTGGGCTCTCCGCTGCTCGACGCGATCGCGGACGGGCTCATCGACGAGGCGCGGCGCGCCCTGCGCCCGCCCGCCGACGCGTGACCGGATGAGGCGGTGCCGGGTGACCGCGTCGTCCGGTGTCGGCCGGGCGGGGCCCGGCCGCCCGCGCGGGCGGCCTCCTCAGAGGTTCTGGCCGATGTCCCAGAGCCGGTCGGGTCGGCCGTCGATCGCCTCCGACACGGCGAACGCCTGGCCGTCCGACAGCGACGCGACGTAGTCCACGACGCCGCGCGCGATCCCGAGCCGGTGCACGTCCGCGGCCTCGGGGATCGGCACGTCGGCGGGCCGCGTCGCGCGCAGCGCCGCGTACCCGTCGGTCGCGATCGCGATCAGCTCCTTCAGTCGCTGCGGCACCCGGTCGCGGTCGTCCTCGTCGTGGATCCACGCCATGAGTCCCTTGACCGCACGGGTCAGGACGCGGCTGAGCCCGCGCTGGTACATGACGATGTCGGACCGGTCGAGGATGAAGTGCCGGTGCACGAACTTCAGGATCTCGACCTCGTGCCAGGCGCGGCGGTCCAGGGTGACCGGCCCCGCCCGCACCACGCCCTCCGGCGAGGGCACGACGGAGGACTGCAGGTGGTCGATCCAGCGGTTCGTGAACGACGACAGCGCGCGCTCGGCCGCGATAGATCCGTCGAAGGGCGTGGCCAGCAGCCCGTCGACGAGGTCGTCGGCCACCACGCCGACCGCATCGTGGAAGACGTCGTCGTCGGCGATCCACGGGTCGCTCGCGTTGAGCTTGCGCCGAAGTCCCTCGAGGGCCGCCCCGGCGGGTGCCGACCGGCTCCGCAGTTCGTCGTCGTCGAGGCGCCGGAGCTCGGTGCTCGTGTCGATCCAGCCGCGGAACTCGCGGGCGACGGCGCCCTGGCCGAGCAGACCCGCTCGGTGGAAGTCGTCGACGTCGTGGATCGAGTACGCGATGTCGTCGGCGATGTCCATGATCGAGCACTCGAGCGACTGCCGCAGCGGCGGAAGGCCGTCGCGCGCCTCCTCGAGGTCGACGGCGTCGATGCCGTAGGCCGAGAACTTCAGGACGTCGACCCCGTGCGGCGTTCGGCGCAGCCCGCGCGGGAGCGGCCCGTCGCCGAGCGCGTCGACGTCGAGGTGCCGAGTCCACGGGTACTTCGCGACGGCGGTGCGGACCGCGGCCGTGAGGTTCAGGCCGCGCGGGGCCACCTGGCTGACGTCGAGCGAGCTGAGGATCCGGTAGGTCTGCGCGTTGCCCTCGAAGCCGTCGGGGAGGCCCAGCGAGTCTCGCGCGATCCGGTCCAGCACGCGCTCGCCGAGGTGCCCGAACGGCGGGTGCCCGAGGTCGTGGGCGCTCGCCGCCGCCTGCACGACCACCGCGTCGCACCCGAGCCCGACGGCGAACCCGTGCGTGGGTGCCGTGGCATCCGTCAGCTTGACCGCGATCGCGCGCGCGACCGCCGTCACCTTGATCGAATGCGTGAGGCGGTTGTGGATGAGCGGCCCGGCGCCGGGCTGCCCGATCACCTGCGTCACCGCCGACAGCCGCGAGAAGTACGGGGAGAACCGCACGCGCTCGAGGTCGAGCCGGAACTGCGAGTGCTCGCCGACGACGTCCGCGCTGCTGCGCGGCTCGTCCGCCTGGCGCGACGCGCGACCCATGCGCCGGTCCGTCAGCCGAACAGCCGCTGGAGCCGCTGCACGCCCTCGAGCAGCGGGGCGTCGCCGAGCGCGTAGCTGAAGCGCAGGAAGCCGCTCGGGCCGAACGCCTCGCCCGGCACCGCCGCGACCTCGGCGTGCTCGAGCATGAGGTCGGCCAGCTCGAGCGACGTGGCGGGCGTCGAGCCCTCCCACTCGCGGCCGAGCAGGCCCGAGACGTCCGGGTAGACGTAGAAGGCGCCCTGCGGCACCGGCACCGACATCCCCTCGATCTTCGACAGCTCCGCGACGATCGTCCGCCGCCGGCGGTCGAAGGCGCGCCGCATCTGCTCCACCGGCTCCTGGGGGCCGGTGAGCGCCGCGATCGCGGCGCGCTGCGAGATGTTCGAGACGTTGGAGGTGAGGTGGGACTGCAGGTTCGCCGCGCCCTTCATGACGTCGGCGGGCCCGACCATCCAGCCGAGTCGCCATCCGGTCATCGCGTAGGTCTTCGCCACGCCGTTGACGAGGATGGTGCGCTCGGCGAGCTCGGGCACGGCCTCGACGATCGACAGCGCGCGCGGCGGCGCGGCCTCGGGGTCGTCGGCGTAGGTGAGGTTCTGGTAGATCTCGTCGGTGATCACCCAGATGCCGTGCTCGAGGGCCCATTCGCCGATCGCCCTCACCTGGTCGGGCGGGTAGACGGCGCCGGTCGGGTTGGACGGCGAGACGAACAGCAGGGCGCGCGTGCGCTCGGTGCGCGCGGCCTCGAGCTGGTCGACCGTGACGAGGTAGCCCTGCTCGGATCCCGCGAAGACATCGACCTGGCGGCCGCCCGCGAGCTTGATCGCCTCGGGGTAGGTGGTCCAATACGGCGTGGGCACGAGCACCTCGTCGCCGTCGTCGAGGAGCACCTGGAACGCCTGGTAGACGCCCTGCTTGCCGCCGTTGGTCACGACGACCTGCTTCGCGTCGACCTCGAGCCCCGAGTCGCGCCGCGTCTTCGCCGCGATCGCCTCGCGAAGGTCGGGCAGGCCGGCCGCCGGGGTGTACCGGTGGTTGCGGGGGTCGCGGACGGCCTCGAGCGCAGCCTCGACGATGTGCTCGGGCGTCGGGAAGTCGGGTTCGCCGGCGGCGTACGAGATGACCGGCCTGCCCTCGGCCTGGAGCGACTTGGCCTTCGCATCGACCTTGAGGGTCGCGGACTCGGCGATGGCGGAGATGCGGGCGGAGAGACGGCGCTGATCGGTCACGAGCCCAGCCTACGGCGCGGGCCTCGCCGCCGTCAGGGTGGGAGTGCACGGCGGTGGACGCGGGTCCGGACGCGTCGTCCGGTGATGGTCGGGGGCGGAAGGGACGCCGCGGCATTCGTTCCCCCGAGCCGCGGCGTCCGGCGCCTGCCCCCACAGGCGCGTTCCTCCGAAGTCGTCGATGCGACTCCGAATCCTTGCTCGTCCCTCACGATACGGGGGCGCGAGCGCCGCCGGGCGGGCCGTTCGTCCCACGACGACGGGCCAGTCGGTGCGGTGCGGAACGGTCGCCGTCGGCCGGCGGTTTGGAGCACCCTTCCGAGTCGCATACACTTGGTGAGGTTGTTGAAGCCGTCGAAGATCGAACGCGCCCTCGACGCGGGTCACCTGCCCGTCGCAGAGGGGGATCGAGACGGTTTCGACCCCGAGTGATCCGAAACCGGATCGCTTAGGGCGGTGGCTCAATTGGTAGAGCAGCGGTCTCCAAAACCGCAGGTTGCAGGTTCGAGTCCTGTCCGCCCTGCGAGCCGGCCGGCGAGGGCCGGCCCATGAAAGGTGTACGAGGTGGCCCGGAAAGTACTCGACGAACCCAGCGAGGATGTCGTCGCCAATGCCAAGCGCGAGAGCGCGGCGCGGCGCAACCCCTTCGCCCGGATCGCCCTGTTCATCCGACAGGTCATCGGCGAGCTGAAGAAGGTCGTCACCCCCACCCGTCGCGAGCTGTTCAACTTCACGGGCGTGGTGCTGGTCTTCGTCGCGATCATGATGGCCATCGTCTGGGGCCTCGACCAGCTCTTCGGATGGCTGGTCCTGTACGTCTTCGGACAGCCGGGGGTCTGATCGGGCCGTCGGCCCGACACCTGTCGCCGGATTCCGCGCGGCACGGCAGAAAGAAGGATTGAGGAAGTGTCGAAGAACGAGCGCCAGGACGTGGACTGGGCGACCGCCGCCGAGCAGTCCTCCGAGGACGACGAGGCGCAGGAGGGCAACTCGCTCGAGCGCGACGAGCACTCCGTCGAGCCCGCCGAGCACCGCGCGGTGCACGTCGTCGACGATGAGGGCAACGACGTCGACCTCGACGCCGTCCTCGACGCGATCGCCGATGCGGCCGACCCCGAGGCCGACGCCGTCGTGGACGACGCCCTCGAGGTCGACTCCAAGGACGAGGCGGACGCCGCCTGGGACGCGGTGACCGACGAGGAGGCCGAGGAGGAGGCCGACCCGTACGAGTCGTTCCGCAACGAGCTCCGGTTCCTCCCGGGCAAGTGGTACGTCGTCCACTCCTACGCGGGCTTCGAGCGCCGCGTGAAGGCGAACGTCGAGCAGCGCCGCGAGACCATGGCCATGGCGGAGTTCATCCACCAGGTGGAGGTCCCGATGGAGGACGTCGTCGAGATCAAGAACGGCCAGCGCAAGATGGTCACGCGAGTGCGCGTGCCCGGCTACGTGCTCGTCCGCATGGACCTCAACGAGGAGAGCTGGTCGGTCATCCGCCACACCCCGGGCGTCACCGGCTTCGTGGGCAACGCCCACAACCCGACCCCGCTGCGGTTCGAGGAGGCCTTCAACATGCTGAAGCCCCTCGTCGAGCTGAAGGACGTCGCCCCGGCCAAGGGCTCGAAGGGCGCCGCCGGCGGCGGAGCCGCACGCCAGGTCCCCGCCGAGGTCGACTTCGAGATCGGCGAGACCATCACGATCAAGGACGGCTCGTTCGCGGGCCTGCCCGGCACGATCAACGAGATCAAGCCCGAGAGCGGCAAGCTCACGGTGCTCGTCTCGCTCTTCGAGCGCGAGACCCCGGTCGAGCTCAGCTTCGACCAGGTCACCAAGCTCTAAGGGGCTCACAGCCCCGGCGCAGCAACCCTCCGGTATCATCGGAGGGTTGTGCTGCGTCACCACCAGTACACAGACCACCGCTCCCCGGGCCGTCCGGGTTGCGGGAGAGTGCCCCGGTCCAGGCCGGGCGTTCGAACAGGAAGAGAGAAATCATGGCACCGAAGAAGAAGGTCACTGGTCTGATCAAGCTTCAGATCAAGGCCGGCGCCGCCAACCCGGCCCCGCCGATCGGCCCGGCCCTGGGTCAGCACGGCGTGAACATCATGGAGTTCTGCAAGGCGTACAACGCGGCGACCGAGGCCCAGCGCGGCAACGTGATCCCCGTCGAGATCACCGTCTACGAGGACCGCAGCTTCACCTTCATCCTCAAGACCCCGCCCGCCGCCGAGCTGATCAAGAAGGCCGCCGGCGTCGCCAAGGGCTCGGGCGTCCCGCACACCACCAAGGTCGGCAAGATCACGCCGGACCAGGTCCGCGAGATCGCCGAGACGAAGATGGCCGACCTCAACGCCAACGACCTCGACGCCGCCTCGAAGATCATCGCGGGCACCGCTCGCTCGATGGGCATCACGGTCGAATAAGGCCTTCCCGCGGACCACGGCGCACGCTCGACGGTCCGCGTCGGATGCCGCGCGGCATCCGTTCACCAGAACTCTCATCCGTGGCAGCGCCCGCCAGGCGCGATGACCACACTCTCGCGAGGAGAACCAACATGGCACAGAAGTCCAAGGCCTACCGGGCCGCGGCCGAGAAGATCGAGGCCGGCAAGTACTACACCCCGAGCGACGCGGTCGCGATCGCCCGCGAGACCGGCTCGGCGAAGTTCGACTCGACCGTCGAGGTCGCCCTCAAGCTCGGCGTCGACCCCCGCAAGGCCGACCAGATGGTGCGCGGCACCGTCATCCTCCCGCACGGCACCGGCAAGACCGCGCGCGTCATCGTCTTCGCGACCGGCGCGGCCGCCGAGGCCGCGACCGCCGCGGGTGCGGACGAGGTCGGCGGCGCCGAGCTCATCCAGAAGGTCGCCGACGGCTACACCGCCTTCGACGCCGCCGTCGCCACGCCCGAGCTCATGGGCCAGGTCGGCCGTCTCGGCAAGGTCCTCGGACCGCGCGGCCTCATGCCGAACCCGAAGACCGGCACCGTGACCCCGAACCCGGCCAAGGCCGTCGAGGAGATCAAGGGCGGAAAGATCGAGTTCCGCGTCGACAAGCACGCCAACGTGCACTTCGTCGTCGGCAAGTCCTCGTTCACGCAGGAGCAGCTCGACGAGAACATCTCGACCGCGCTCGAGGAGATCGTGCGCCTCAAGCCGTCGAGCGCCAAGGGCCGCTACATCCAGAAGGGCGCCGTGTCGACCACGTTCGGCCCCGGCATCCCGCTGGACGTCAACGCCATCTGAGTCGCCTGACTCGTCGCGAGGGGCCCGCCGGTTCGCCGGCGGGCCCCTCGTCGTCGTGCGGGAGCTGCTTGCGGCCGTCGCGAGCGCGACGCTAGCTTGTGCCTCGACGGGAGCGCCGGACCCGACGACGTCCGTCGCCGGACGCGGAGGAGGACGATGACCTCGCCGAGCGCCCTCGAGGCCGGGCGGACCGCCGCCCGCGACCTGCGCTGGGCCGACGCGGTGGAGCACCTCGCCCGAGCCGACGCCGACGGCGCGCTCGGGGCATCCGACCTGGAGCTCCTCGCGACCGCGTCGATCCTCCGCGGCCGCTCGACCTCCGGCTTCGAGGTCGGCGCGCGCGCGTACGCCGCGCATCTCTCCGAGTCGGATCCGGCGGCCGCGGCGAGGTGGGCGTGCTGGCTGGCCACGGCGCACGGGGAGTTCGGCGACGCGACCTCCGCGCTCGTGTGGTCCTCCCGTGCGATGCGGGTCGCCGACCCGCTGGACGACCCGCTCGTGACCGCGACGGTTCGACTGGTCCCCGCCGCTGTGCAGCTGAGCAGCGGGGAATCGGGGGAGGCCCGGCGCAACGCGGAGGAGATCCGCGGGGTCGCCGAGCGCCACGGCGACGGTGATCTCTTCGTGATCGCCTCGCTCGTGCTCGCGAAGGCGCTCATCTCGCTCGGCGAGGTCGCCGAGGCGTTCGAGGTCCACGACCGCGCGATCCTGGTGATCGAGGCCGGCGGACTCGATCCCTTCCAGACGGGGGACGTCCTGTGCGGGATCATCACGGATGCGATCGTCGCGGGAGACCTCGATCGGGCCACCGCGTGGACCGACCTCCTGGACCGGTGGTGCCGGGCCCAGCCCTCGCTGGTCGCGTTCAGCGGGCAGCGACACGCCCTGCAGGCGCGGGTGAAGCTGACCCGCGGAGACTGGGACGCCGCCGCGGGGTCGGCCGAGGCGGCCATGGCGAGGTTCCGCGCGGGAGACTTCCGGGCGGTCCACGGCGCGCCGTACGCCACGGGCGAGCTGCTGCGCCTCCGAGGGTCGTTGCACGCGGCCGCCGACGCCTACCGCCTCGCCGGGGAGTCCGGCTGGGAGCCCGAGCCGGGCATGGCGCTGGTCGAGCTGGCCATGGGCCGGACGGCGCAGGCGCAGGCCTCGATGCGTCGCATCCTCGCGGGACTCGACCCGTTCACCCGACGGCAGATGCTGCCCGCGGCGGTCGAGATCGAGGTCGCCGCACACGACCTCGATGCCGCCGGACGGGCGCTCGAGGAGCTCCGGGAATCGCAGGAGGCGCTGCCGACGCCGCTCTTCGGCGGGATCGTCGCCCTGGCCGCGGCCCGGGTCCGCTTCGCCGCCGGGGACGCGCGAGGGGCGCTCGAGGAGGCCGGGCGCGCCGCGGAGGTCCTCCTCGCCGTCGGAGCGCCGTACGAGCGGGCGCAGGCGCGGCTGCTCGAGGCGCGCGCGCACGGTGTCCTCGGTGACCGCGAGGCGGCCGACGCCGGGTACCGGGACGCTCGCGAGACGTTCCTCGCCCTGGGCGCCGAGCCGGCGGTCGCCGAGGTCGAGGACCGGATGGGCGAACGCCAGGTCCGCGACCTCAGCCCGCGGGAGGTCGAGGTGCTCCGCCTCGTCTCCACCGGGCTGACCAACCGGGGGATCGCGGAACGGCTCACGCTCAGCGAGCGGACCGTCGACCGGCACGTGAGCAACATCTTCGCGAAGCTCGGCCTCTCGTCCCGGTCCGCTGCGACCGCGTACGCGTACGAGCACGGGCTCGTCTGAGGGCTTCGGGTCCGGGACCGCCCGCGATCCCGCGCCCGCGCGGGCGCTGGTCGATGCGCAGTTCGACCCATGCGGACTCCGCGGGGATTGGGTGAACCGGCCGACGCGGGCGCGGGGACGGATGCCTAGCGTGATGCCCGAGGGTCCGGCCTCGTGGCGGATCCCGGAATCGGGGGAGGGACATCATGGACGACGCACGCACCCCGCGCGGCATCGCGGAGACGAGGACGGTCGAGTTCGCCGATCGCGGGATCGAGCCGCACGACACGATCGTCGTGGGCGGCGGCCAGGCCGGCTTGACCATCGGACGCGAGCTCGTCCGGCGCGATCGGGACGTCCTCGTGCTGGACGCACACGCGCGCGTCGGCGACGCCTGGCGGCGACGCTGGGACTCGCTCCGGCTGAACACGCCGGCGAAGTACGCGCTGCCGGGCCGCCGGCTCGGCTCCGACCCGTTCGCGTTCGTGACGAAGGACGAGTTCGCCGACTACCTGGAGGAGTACGCCGAGGCGGAGGGCATCCCCGTCCGGCCGCGGACCCGGGTGGCGCGACTCGAGGCGGGAGGACGGCGGTACGTCGTCTCCGCCGAGGACGGCCGTCGCTTCACCGCCGACCACGTCGTCATCGCGACCGGACCGTTCCAGGTCGCGCGGCGACCCGGGTTCGCCGCCGACCTCGCCGACGGGATCGTGAGCGTGCACTCGGACGACTACCGCGGGCCGTCGCAGCTCCCGCCCGGTCGGGTGCTCGTGGTCGGATTCGGCAACTCCGCGAGCGAGATCGCGCTCGAGCTGTCGCGGACGCATGAGACGTGGATCTCCGGCGCCCCGAGCGGCGAACTGCCGTTCCGGCACGGTCGGACGGGCGCGCGCTTCGCCTTCCCGGTGGTGCGCCTGATCATGACCCACGTGATCACCCGCGGCTGGCCCGTCGGGCGGCGGATCATCTCGAAGATGGAGGGACGGGCGGAACTGCTCATCCGGGTGCGGCGGCGCGACCTCGCGGCCGCCGGCGTGCGGATGGTGCCCCGGACCACGGGCGTCCGCGACGGACTCCCGGTGGTCGGCGACTCGGTCGCCGAGGTGGCGAGCGTGGTGTGGTGCACGGGCTACCGCGAGGACTACTCGTGGGTCGGCCTGCCCGGGTTCGAGGGCGGGGTGCGCCCGCCCAACGTGCGCGGCGTGGTCGAGACGGCACCGGGCGTGTACCTCATCGGGCAGCACCTGCTGCACGCGGAGTCCTCGGGCACCCTTCCGGGGATCGCGAGGGACGCGCGCTGGATCGCACGGCACCTGGTCGCGGAGCGGGTGGACGGCGCACGACGGTCCGCGTCCGATCGCGCGACCGGCGCCGCTCCCGCCGCCGTCGCCGGGTGAGGCCTTGCCGGGCTCCTGGCGCCGCGGTACCGTTCGCGCAGGGGGACGGGGAGCGTCGGCGGAGGCCGTCGCTCCGGGTCCGACAGCCATGGTCGTCACCACGAGTCTCGAGCGGGCGCGCGCCGCGTATGCGGCACGCCGATGGGGCGATGCCGTCTCCGCGTACGACTCGGCGGGCGACGCCGATGCATCGCTCCCCGGCGAGGACCTCGATCGGTTCTCCACGGCCGCCGACCTCGTCGGGCACACCGACCGGTCGCTCGCGCTCCGCGTCCGTGCGCACGAGGCGCACCTGGCCGCGGGCCGGCCCGACCTGGCCGCCCGGAGCGCGGTCTGGGCGAGCCTCCAGGCCATCACCTCGGGCAATCCGGCCCAGGGGATGGGATGGCTGGCGCGCGCGCAGCGGCTCATCGAGGGGCTCGAGGAGCCGGGATCCGTCGCCGCGTTCGCGATGATCCCCGAGGGGCTCGGAGCGCTGTACGCCGGCCGCGGCGCGCACGCGGCCGAGCTCTTCGCGTCCGCGACGGAGATCGCCGAGCGCGAGCGCGACGCCGACGCGGCGGCGTTCGGACTGCTCGGGAGTGGACAGGCGGCGATCATGCAGGGCGACTCGTCGCGGGGCATCCGGCTCTTCGACGAGGTCCTCGTCACGGTCACGGCGGGCGAGGTCGGTCCGATCCCGTCGGGGATCGTCTACTGCGCGGTCATCGGCTACTGCCACCTGACCTTCGAGCTCGCGCGTGCCGTCGAATGGACGCGGGCGCTCGACCGGTGGTGCCGCGCGCAGGGATCGCTCATCGCGTTCAGCGGGCAGTGCCAGGCGCATCGTGCCGAGCTGTTCCGCCTGCACGGAGCGTGGCACGACGCCATGGCGGCCGCCCGGCTGGCCGAGCAGCGGCTCGACGCCGGCGACTACGGGGCCGCATTCGGGGCGCACTACCAGCAGGCCGAGGTGCTGCGGCTGCAGGGGGCGTTCGAGGACGCCGAGGCGCGGTACGTGCGCGCCGCCGAATCCGGATGGGACCCGCAGCCCGGGCTGGCGCTCCTGCGACTCGCGCAGGGCCGGGTCGAGCTGGCGGGCACCCTCCTCCGCCGCAGCGCCGAGACCGCCGACGCCGCCACGCGGTGCCACCTCCTGCCCGCCCTCGTCACGATCGAGGTCGCCGGCGGGAACCTCGAGGCCGCGCGCGCTGCGGCGTCGGACCTCGACGCGATGCGGCGGATCAACGACTCCGTCATGCTCCACGCCATCGTCGCGTACGCCGACGGGGAGATCCTGCTGGCGGAGGACCGGCCGGCCGACGCGTTCGGCCGGCTGCGCGAGGCCCGCGAGGCGTGGAGCGAGGTCGGCGCCCCGTACGAGGTCGCGCGCTGCCGCGTGCTGATGGCGCGCGCCCGGCGCGCGCTCGACGAGGACGAGGCCGCGGAACTCGAGCTCGACCTCGCCGCGGCGGCGTTCTCCGAGCTCGGGGCCACGCCCGCGCTCGCGGACCTCGCGCGGGAGCGCGGCGGGACGCGTAGCGACCTGCCGCTGACGGAGCGCGAGGTCGAGGTGCTCCGGCTCGTCACCCGGGGCATCACGAACCGCGAGATCGCCGCCGAGCTCCACCTCAGCGAGAAGACCGTCGCCCGCCACCTCAGCAACATCTTCACCAAGCTCGACCTCGGCAGCCGCGCCGCCGCGACCGCCTACGCGTTCGAGCACGGACTGGTCTGAGCGCCGGCCCGGTCGACTGGGTAGAACCACCCATCCGCCGGCCCGATGAAGTTGCGTGCTTCTCCCGACGCGGCCCGCGGACCCCCGCGCGTAGCGTCGCGAACATGGACGTACCGATGATGGCAGGCATGATCGCGGCAGTGGTGTTCGCGATCAGCAACCTGCCGATGGTGGGCAAGGCGCTGCGCACCCATGACGTCGGGTCCTACAGCCTCGGCAGCATCGGCATGATCAACGCGGCGAACGTCGTCTACTCGCTCTACGTCTTCAGCCTTCCGTTCGGGCCGATCTGGATGCTGCACAGCTTCTACCTGATCGCCTCCGCGATCATGCTCGTGCTCTGCGTGCGGGCGCGGCGGCGTCCCGCTCCGGCGCGGATCGCGGCATCGGTGGTGCGCAGGAGCGGCGACGGGAGGGCGTCGGAGGCTCAGGCCACGACTCGGAAGCCGCGCTCGCCGGTGGGCTCGAGGTCGGCGGTGCTGAGCGAGGTCACGTCGGCCCCCGGCGGCCCCTCGTCGAGCCATCCGAGCATCGCGTCGACCGCGGCCGGCTCGCCCTCGATCTCCGCCTCGACGGCCCCGTCGTTGCGGTTGCGCACCCAGCCCGACACCCCCAGGCGCTGGGCCTCGACGCGCGCGCTGAACCGGAAGCCGACCGCCTGGACGCGGCCGTGGACGACAACGCGCTGCCGGATCATCCTGACCCCCTTCGGACCGAGGGTAGCCCCGGTCATGCCGCTCCGCACGGATGCCTGAGGCGCGCCCCGCGCGTCCGGGCGCCGCTCGCCGTAGCATGTGCCCATGGGGGAGGTAGCCGACTACGTCGAAGGCCTGGACGAGCCGACGAGGTCCGTCATCGCCGGGATCGTCCGCACGGCGCGCGATGCCGTGCCGGAGGCGGAGGAGGGCGTCTCGTACGGCATGCCCGCCCTGCGCTACCGGGACCGGCCGCTGCTGGCCGTCGTGCAGGCGAGGACCCACGTCGGCCTCTACCCCTTCAGTCCGGCGGTCATCGACGCCGTGGCCGACGCCCTCGACGGGTTCGAGCGGTCGAAGGGCGCCATCCGCCTCTCCGCGGAGCGACCGCTGCCCGGCGAGACCGTCCGGCGCATCGTGGTGCTCCGGCGCGACGAGATCGACGCGGCCTCGGGCCGCCGCCGCGGATGAGCCCCGAGGACCGGCCACGGCTGCTCGGCGCGGCGGTGGACCGCGCGCTGCGCGAGACGCTCGACCGCGTCGCCGGGCGCGAGTCGGGCGGGCGCGTCGCCGACTACATCCCGGAGCTCGCCGACGCCGACCCCGAGGCCTTCGGCGTCTCCCTCGCGAGCGTCCTCGGGCGCACGTACGGCGCCGGTGCGACCGAGGTCGAGTTCACCATCCAGTCGGTGTCCAAGCCGTTCGTGTACGCGTTCGTCAACGACGAGCTCGGGGCCGATGCCGTGCACCGGCACGTGGGGGTCGAGCCGAGCGGCGAACCGTTCAACGCGATCAGCCTCGACGAGCGAGGGCGTCCGGAGAACCCGTTCATCAACGCGGGCGCGATCGTGACGACCTCGCTCGTCGAGGCGCCGGACGCGGTCGCGCGGTTCGCCCGCGTGCAGGAGGCGCTGTCGCGCTTCGCGGGCCGCGAACTCGACCTCGACGAGGAGGTCTACCGCTCGGAGGCCGCGACCGGCCATCGCAATCGCGCACTCGCGGGCCTCGCGCTCGCCGCGGGCACGCTGGCGACCGAGGACGTGGACGCCGCGACCGACGCGTACTTCAGGCAGTGCGCGCTCCGGGTGACCACGCGCGACCTCGCACTCATGGCGGCGACCCTGGCGAACCATGGCGTGCATCCGCTGACCCGCGAGCGGGTGGTCGGCGAGCGCGCGGCCCGGGACGCGCTCTCGGTCATGGCCACGTGCGGCATGTACGACCGGTCGGGGGCCTGGGCGTTCCGGGTGGGGATGCCGGCGAAGTCCGGGGTCGGCGGCGGGATCGTCGCCGTCCGGCCCGGCGACTTCGGGGTGGGAGTCTTCGCACCGCCGCTCGACGAGGCGGGCAACAGCGTCCGCGGGGTCGCGATGCTCGAGGAGCTGTCCGAGCGCTTCGGGTTGCACCTGTTCGATCACGCCGTCGAGCCGGTGTCGCCCGTGGCCGAGATCGCGGTGGACGCGGCCTCGGCGACCGTGACGCTGCACCTGCGGGGGGAACTGGACTTCGACGCCGCGGAGCAGCTCGTGCACGATGCCGGCCGGGCGATCGAGCACACCGGGGCGACGACCGTCCGCTTCGACTTCGAGGACGTCACGGCGGTCTCGGGCATCACGAGGCAGGTGCTGCGCGAGACGACCGCGGCGGCGCGTGAGGCCGGGCTCGCGATCGACTACGTCCGGGCCTCGCCGGGGCTCCTCGACTGACGCGCAACGGGGGCGGGCCGTGTTCGGCCCGCCCCCGCGCTGCGCCCGGTGTCAGCGCTTGGTGATCCTCCAGGTGCCGTCGGCGAGCGCCTTCTCGGCGTGCTGCACGTTCAGGAAGAGCGACTTCGAGTCCTTGCCGAAGTAGATGCCGGAGATCTCGGCACCCGTGTCGACGAGCGAGGCGAACTGCTCGACCGAGTCGGCCGCGCCGTCGCCGTCGCGGTCGAGGCCGGCCACCCAGACGTCGGAGAGGTAGTTGTCCTCGACGACCCACAGGCGGCCGTCGGGGCCCTGGGCGAGGTTGTCGGGGTTGTTGAACCCGGTCACGCCGGCGCCCGAATCCTCGACCGGCACGTTGAGGCCCTTCTCGACGAACGAGGTGAGCTCCCGGTGGACGAGGTCGATCGCCACGACGCGGTCCTCCGAGGTGTTCGCGACGTAGAGCGTCGATCCGATGACCTCGACGTCCTCGGGGCGGCCGAACTCGGTGGCCGCGACGGCGTTCGCGGCGGCGTCGCCGTCGACGACGACCTGATCCATGTCGAGTGCGACCCACTCGAACGCGCCGACCTTCTCGTCGTACGCCGAGGAGTCCCAGGCCTGCTGCTCGTCGGTGAGCCCGGTGAGCTTCAGCGCGTAGAGCTGGCCGTCGGAGAGGTCGCCGCGCGTGGTCGGCACGAACCGGTAGATGGAGCCGCCGTTGAGCTCGTCGATCACGTAGACGTCGCCGTCGGCGGTCGCCTCGATGCCCTCGTGACGCAGGATGCCGACCTCGCTGCGCTGCTCGATGCGCGTGATGCTGGTCGGGTCCTTCGGGTCGAGGAACGCCTCGAAGAGGCGGCCGCCGGCGGTCTCCTCGGCGAAGAGGAGCGTGCCCCACGGCGTCCAGCGGATGCCGTCGAGGCGGCTCCAGTCGGCGCGCTGGGCGATGACCTTCGTCTCGCCGGTCTCGAGGTCGACGACCGAGAGCGAGCCGTTCGAGCCGACCTCGTGCGTGCGGTACAGGTAGCGGCCGGCCTGCGGGCCGGTCTCGTTGACCGTGTTCATGTCGGTGAGGTCGTCGACGCCGCCGTCGTAGATGTCGAGGACGGTCTCGTCGGAGACCATCGACTGGGTGAAGCCGTCGGGAATGACGAAGGGCTCGGTCCAGTCGGACGAGGCGGTCGCGTACGGGGTGCCCGCGATCGGGTCGAAGCCCATGGGGCCGTTCGCCGCCTGGGCGGCGGCGGGGACCATGGCGAGGGCCGTCGCGCAGACGGCGGTACCGGCGATGGTGCGGAAGCGCATGTCGATCCTGTTCCTGTCGGTGGTGACTGACGCGTCCTGTCGTTGGTGACGGACGCGCCACACGCTAGGAGGGGCCGGTGGCGGCGACATGGCACGTCGGGTTCGGCTGACCCCGTCCTGGGTGAACGGAACGTGTCCGGCATCGGGATCGCCCTCCGCCCGGACGGCACGACGGGTACGTCCGGTCCGCGCATGGACGACGACGCGCCCCGCGGCAGGTGCCGCGGGGCGCGTCGTGACCGGGTCCGGCCGGGCTCAGCCGATGCGGATGAGCTTCTTGTTCACGAACTCGTCGGCGCCGAAGCGGCCGAGCTCGCGGCCCGAACCGGATCGCTTGATGCCGCCGAAGGGCAGCTCGGCGCCATCCGCCAGCACGACGTTGACGAAGACCATGCCGGCCTCGATCTGGTCGGCGACGCGCAGCGCCTGCTCGCGGTCGGTCGAGTAGACGTACGAGCCCAGGCCGAACGGGGTGTCGTTCGCGATGCGCACCGCGTCCGCCTCGTCCGAGGCGCGGAAGACCTGCGCGACCGGGCCGAAGAACTCCTCCTTCGAGGCCGGGTTCTCCGGGGTGACGTCGGTGAGCACCGTCGTCTGGAAGAACGCGCCGTCGCGCGAGCCGCCGTGCACGAGCTTCGCCCCGTGCTCGACCGCGCGCTTGACCTGGCCGTCGAGGCCCTCGGCCGCGCGCAGCGACGACAGCGGGCCGAGTGCCGAGTCGGCCGACGTCGGGTCGGTGGCCTCGACCTCGGCGATCTTCGCGGTGAACTTCTCGAGGAACGGCTCGTAGAGCTCGTCGATGACCACGAACCGCTTCGCGGCGTTGCACGACTGGCCGTTGTTGTCGAGGCGCGCGTCGACCGCGTTCTGGACCGTGGCGTCGAGGTCGTCGGTCGAGAGGAGGATGAACGGGTCGGAGCCGCCGAGCTCGAGCACGACCTTCTTCAGGTGCTTGCCCGCGACCTCGGCGACGGCGGCACCGGCACGCTCCGAGCCGGTGAGCGAGACGCCCTGCACGCGCGGGTCGGCGATCACGGTCTCGATCTGGTCGTGCGACGCGTACATGTTGACGTACACGCCCTCGGGAGCGCCCGCGTCGCGGAAGATCTGCTCGATCGCCGCGGCCGACTCGGGGCACTGCTCGGCGTGCTTGAGCAGGATCGTGTTGCCGATGATCACGTTCGGGCCGGCGAAGCGCGCGACCTGGTAGTACGGGAAGTTCCACGGCATGATGCCGAGCAGCACGCCGAGCGACGAGCGGCGCACGACCGCCGAGCCCTCGCCGTCGAGCAGCGTGATCGGCTCGTCCTTGGTGAACTCGGCCGCGTTGTCGGCGTAGTACTCGTAGATGGCGCCGGCGAAGTCGACCTCGCCGAGGGCCTGCTCGATGGGCTTGCCCATCTCGCGCACGATGATCTCGGCGAGCTCCTGGCGGCGCTCGACGTGCAGCTCGGCGACGCGGCGGACGAGGGCGGCGCGCTCCTCGACGGTGGTCGACTTGGCCCACGTGCGGTGCGCTCCGTCGGCACTCGCGATCGCGGCCTCGAGCTCGGCGTCGGTGATGGTCGGGAACGTCTTGACCGTCTCTCCGGTGGCCGGGTTGACGACGGCGTAGTTCGTCATGGGACTCCTCTGGGTATCGGTGCACTCGTCAACCCGTTCGGCGACGACGATGCACGCCGTCCTCAAGCCTAGGCCGACTCGGCACGAGCGCGATCGACGCGGTGGCGGATCCCCGTGAGTCGTTCGACGCACTGTACAAACTCGCGCGTCGCGCGTCGTGGGTATCGTGGCGCGAGGGCCCGGTCGCCGGGCCCCGAGGGCCGAGGAGGGCGGATGGCGCAGCCGGAGGGGACCGCGGACGGCGTGCTCGCCGACATCCGCGTGGCCGACTTCTCGCGCGTGCTCGCCGGGCCCTACGCCACGATGCTCCTGGCCGACTTCGGCGCCGACGTCGTGAAGGTCGAGCCGCCCTCGGGCGACGACACGCGGCACTGGCATCCGCCGGTCGGACCGGACGGGCAGGCCACCTACTTCGGCAGCGTCAACCGCAACAAGCGGTCGGTCGCGCTCGACCTGAACGATCCCGCCGACCTCGCCGAGGCGCACCGCCTCGCCGCGACGGCCGACGTGCTGGTCGAGAACTTCCGGCCCGGCGTCATGGAGCGCTTCGGCCTCGGGTACGCGCAGGTGCGCGCCGGCAATCCCGGCGTCGTGTACTGCTCGATCACGGGATTCGGGGCGGGACGCGGCGCCGGCCTCGCCGGGTACGACCTGCTCGTACAGGCGGTGGGCGGGCTCATGAGCATCACCGGCGAGCCCGACGGCGGGCCGACGAAGGCGGGCGTCGCACTCGTCGACGTGCTCACCGGCCAGAACGCGGTCGCCGGGATCCTGCTCGGCCTGCGGCGGCGGGATGCCACGGGCGAGGGCTCGCTCGTCGAACTGAACCTGCTGCACGGGCTGCTGTCGGCCCTCACGAACCAGGCCGGCGCGACGCTCGGCACCGGGCGGGCCCCCGGCCGGATGGGCAACGCGCATCCGAGCATCGCGCCGTACGCGGTGTTCCGCGCCGCCGACCGCCAGCTCGTGGTCGCCGTGGGCAACGACCGGCAGTTCCGCACGCTCGCGCGACTGCTCGGGGCGCCCGGGCTGGCCGACGACGCGCGGTTCGCCACGAACGCCGACCGCGTCGCGCACCGCGAGCTCCTGCACGCCGAGCTCGAGCGCGCACTCGGCAGGGCGACGGCCGCCGAGTGGGTGGGCACGCTGACCGACGCTGGCGTGCCCGCCGGACTCGTGAACGACGTCGCCGAGGCGATCGCCTTCGCCCGCGAGCTCGGGCTCGACCCCGTCGTCGAGCTGGGCGGGGTCTGCTCGATCGCGAACCCGATCCGCCTCGCGGCCGCGCCGCCCGGGTACCGCACGCCGCCGCCCCGCCTCGACGCGGACCGGGGCGCGGACTGGCGGGACGCCGCCGCTCCCGATTCCCGCGCCGATCCCGTCGACGACGGCCACGCGGCGCGCGCCGACCGCACCGACCACGCTCCGGAAGGAACCGACCGATGACCGACCACGCCGCCCCGACCGCGCCGCGCATCGACGCCGTCTTCGACCTCGACGCCCTGCTCACCGCCGACGAGCTCGAGTGGCGGGACCGCGCCCGCAGGTTCGCGCAGGAGCGCATCGCGCCGGTCATCGAGCAGGACTTCGAGGCGCAGCACTTCCGCCGGGAGCTCGTGCGCGAGGCGGGCGAACTCGGCTTCCTCGGCATGCACCTGACCGGGTACGGCTGCGCGGGCGCCGGAGCGGTCGCGTACGGGCTCGTCTGCCTCGAGCTCGAGGCGGCCGACTCCGGCTGGCGGACGTTCGTGTCGGTCCAGGGCTCGCTCGCCATGAGCGCCATCCACAAGTACGGCTCCGAGGAGCAGAAGCAGCGGTGGCTGCCCGGCATGGCGGCCGGCGAGCTCGTCGGGTGCTTCGCGCTCACCGAGCCGCAGGGCGGCAGCGACCCCGCCGCGATGACGACCGTCGCCCGCCGCGACGGCGACGAGTGGGTGCTCGACGGCGCGAAGCGGTGGATCGGGCTCGCGTCGCTGGCCGACGTCGCCGTGGTCTGGGCCAGGGTCGACGACCCGTCGGGGGAGTTCGGCGAGGGCGGGTCCGCGGTGCGCGGCTTCCTCGTGCCGACCGGGACCGACGGGTTCACCGCCACCCCCATCGAGGGCAAGCTCTCCATGCGCGCCTCGGTGCAGTGCGACGTGACCTTCGACGGCGTGCGGCTCCCGGCCGACGCCATCCTGCCCGGTGCGCGCGGCCTCTCGGGTCCGTTCGGATGCCTCAACGAGGCGCGGTACGGCATCGTCTGGGGCGCGATGGGCGCCGCCCGGTCGTGCCTCGAGGCGGCGCTCGGCCGGGCCACGACGCGCGAGGTCTTCGGGCGGCCGATCGGCGCGAACCAGCTCATCCAGGCGCGGCTCGCCGACATGCTCGTCGAGGTGGAGAAGGGCGTCCTCCTGGCGCTGCACCTCGGCCGGCTGAAGGAGCGCGGCGCGCTCACGCCGGCGCAGATCTCGGTGGGCAAGCTGAACTCGGTTCGCGAGGCGCTCCGGATCGCGCACGAGGCGCGCACGATCCTCGGCGGCGACGGCGTCACGAGCGAGTTCCCGGTGATGCGGCACGCCGCCAACCTGGAGTCGGTGCGCACCTACGAGGGCACCGACGAGGTGCACCAGCTCGTGATCGGCCGGGCCCTCACCGGCCTGAACGCCTTCTAGCGCCCGCCCCCGGACCGCACCTCGGCACGTCCGTGCGGCGACCGGCCGGAGCCGGGTTGTGGGATTCCCACGACGGACGGGCGGATGGCGCGTGGCCGCGCCACACTGGTGCGATGCGGATGACCCCACGACGACTCGCGATCGGCATGAGCCTCTGGGCGCCGAACCTCTTCAGCGGCATCCGGGTGCGGCGTTTCGCGCCGGACTGGACGAGTGCCGACGTCGAGCTGCACGTGAACGCGATCACGCGGAACTACGTGAAGACCGCCTTCGGCGGGTCGATGTCGGCCATGACCGACCCGTACTTCTTCATGCTCGTGCGCCACCAGCTCGGGTCCGATCACGTGGTCTGGGACACGCGCGGCGAGATCGAGTTCGTCAAGCCGGGCCGCGGCGTGCTGACGGCGCGGTTCGAGGTGCCGCGCGAGCGGGTCGAGGAGCTCCGACGGCGCGCCCACGGCGGCGGCAAGGTGCTCGAGTGGTTCGAGACCGAGATCGTCGATGCGTCCGGCGACGTCGTGGCGCGGGTGCGCCGCGAGGTGTACGTGCGCGAGAAGCGCCGGGTGACGCAGGCGCGTCGCGACGACGCGGCGGATGCCGGGGGCGCCGTCGACGACTGACCGAGCGCCGAACCCGTCGCTCGGCGACCACAGGCACCCGAACGGCCGGGGCGCGTCGCGCCCCGGCCGGGGAGGCGTGAGGCCGGCTCCCCCCACAGGGCCGGCCTCACGGGTTCCGGCGCGATGCGCCGGAACGGTCAGTTGAGCCCGGGGATCACGATCCAGCGGTTCTCGAGCACGAGCCAGATCGCGATCAGCGCGAGCGCGATCAGCGTGAGCGTCATGCCGAGGCGCCCGCGAGTGACGAGCGCGACGATCAGCACGACCAGCGTGGCGATGCCGAGCACGAGCGAGCCGAACGGGATTCCGGTCAGGAACAGCGACAGCACGAACAGGCCGGCCACGATGATCTCGATGATGCCGATGATGGTCGAGCCGCCACGGGCGCGCAGGCGCCAGATGCCGTCGACGATGGCGAGGACGCCGCCGGCGAGGGCGATGAGCAGGAGCCAGGACAGGGTGATCATTCGGTTCCTTCGATCTCTGCGGGGGTGATGCGACGAGGGGATCGGTCCCTCGACCGCGCCAGACTAGCGACGCCGAATCCCACGGCGCCGCCCATTGCGGAGACGTCGCTCGACGGTGTATGCCCGCGCGCGCATGCGCCATCCGTTCCGGCGGATCGGAAATGAATCCGGGGTCCGCGCGGTTGCACCACGCGGCCCCGTGCATGGCGGACTCGACCGTCGCCCGGGGCCGGCCGCCGACCGCGGCCCCGCGCGCGGCGCGGAACGGATCCACCGACGAAACGGAGCACCATCCATGTCTCGAACCCGCACCCTGCTCGGCCTCGCCGCCGCCACCACCGCCGTGATCGCGCTCGCCGCGTGCTCGACGGGCGGGAGCGCGACGGATGCGTCGGCCGGAGGCGCGGGCGACGAGTACGGCCTGATGCGGGCCGGAACCCTCACCGTCGCCACCGAGGGCACGTACCGCCCCTTCAGCTTCCACGAGGACGGCTCGGGCGAGCTCGTCGGCTACGACGTCGAGGTCGCCGAGGCGGTCGCCGACCGGCTGGGCCTCGAGATCGCCTTCGAGGAGACGCAGTGGGACGCGATCTTCGCCGGCCTCGACGCCGGCCGATTCGACGTCATCGCCAACCAGGTGTCGATCACCCCGGAGCGCGAGGAGCAGTACCTGTTCAGCGCGCCCTACACGGTCTCGCGCGGGGTCGTCGTCGTGAACGAGGGCGACACCTCGATCGCCTCGTTCGACGACCTCGCCGGGAAGACGACCGCGCAGTCGCTCACCAGCAACTGGTACGAGCTCGCGACCGCGTCCGGTGCGAAGGTCGAGGCCGTCGAGGGATGGGCGCAGTCCGTGTCGCTCCTGCAGCAGGGCCGCGTCGATGCGACGGTCAACGACCGGCTGACCTTCCTCGACTACGTCAACACCAGCCCCGACGCGGGCATCGCGGTCGCGGCCGAGACCGACGAGACCTCCGAGAGCGCGTTCGCCCTCACGCAGGACAAGGAGGCGCTCGCCGCGGCGATCGACGAGGCGCTGGCCGAGCTCGAGGCCGAGGGCGTGCTCGCCGAACTCGGTGAGAAGTACTTCGGCGCCGACGTCTCGCAGTAGGCGCGCGACGACCCGGGGGACCTGAGCGGATGGATGGGAGCCGATGAACGAGAGCCTGCAGCTCTTCCTCGAATCGTTCTGGCCGATCGTGTGGGGCGGGGTCAGCGGGACCATCCCGCTGGCCCTCGCCTCGTTCGCGACCGGCCTGGTGCTGGCGCTCGCCGTGGCGCTCATGCGCCTGTCGAGGCATCGCGTCGTGTCGGGCGTCGCCCGCGCCTACGTCTCCGTGATCCGGGGCACGCCGCTCCTGGTGCAGCTCTTCGTGATCTTCTACGGCCTGCCCGCCGTGGGCCTGGTCATCGACCCGTGGCCGAGCGCGATCATCGCGTTCTCGCTCAACGTCGGCGGCTACGCCGCCGAGGTGATCCGCGCGGCCATCCTGTCCGTGCCGAAGGGCCAGTGGGAGGCGGCGTACACGATCGGGATGTCGCGGGCGACGACGCTCCGTCGCGTCATCCTGCCGCAGGCGGCGCGGGTCTCGGTGCCTCCGCTGTCGAACACGTTCATCTCGCTCGTCAAGGACACCTCGCTCGCCTCGCTGATCCTCGTCACCGAGCTGTTCCGCGTGGCGCAGCAGATCGCGGCGTTCAGCCAGGAGTTCATGCTCCTCTACCTGGAGGCCGCGCTCGTGTACTGGCTGTTCTGCCTCGCGCTCGCGGGTGGACAGTCCACGCTGGAGAAGAGGTTGGATCGCCATGTCGCCCACTGACCACCTGGACCGCGCGGGCCGCTCCGGCGGCGACGACCCGCTCGCGCCGCGCGAGGCGGGTGCGACGGACGATGCGGTGCTCCTCGACGTCCGCGGCATCCGGAAGTCCTTCGGCGCGAACGAGGTGCTGCGCGGCATCGACTTCTCCGTGCGGCGAGGCGAGGTCGTCACGCTCATCGGCCCGAGCGGGTCGGGCAAGACGACGGTGCTGCGCTCCCTGAACGGGCTCGAGACGCCGGACGCCGGCAGGCTCGCGTTCGACGGCGGCCCCGAGGTCGACTTCGCCGCGCCACCGGCCAAGGGCGCGCGCGCGGCGATGCGCGACCGGTCGGCGATGGTCTTCCAGCAGCACAACCTGTTCCCGCACATGACCGTGCTGGAGAACGTCATCGAGGGCCCGGTGCGCGTGCAGAAGGTGCCCAGGGCGCGCGCGGTCGCGGACGCCGAGGCCCTCCTCGACCGGGTCGGGCTCGCGGAGAAGCGCGACGCGTACCCGTTCGAGCTCTCGGGCGGCCAGCAGCAGCGCGTCGGCATCGTCCGCGCGCTCGCGCTGAAGCCCGACCTGCTGCTGTTCGACGAGCCGACGAGTTCCCTCGACCCCGAGCTGGTCGGCGAGGTGCTGCAGGTCATCACCGAGCTCGCGGACGAGGGCTGGACGATGGTCGTCGTCACGCACGAGCTCCAGTTCGCCAGGCAGGCGGCCGACGAGGTGCTCTTCATGGACGGGGGCGTGATCGTCGAGCGCGGCGCGCCGGAGCAGATCTTCACCGCGCCCCGGGAGGAGCGCACCCGGCGGTTCCTCGACCGGATCCTGCGTCCGCTCGACTGAGGCGCGCGGGGCGCCTCACCGGCGGGCGTCCGGGCCGACGTCGAGGCGGGGCGACTAGCGTGTGCACATGCCCGCCCGCCTGCTCGACCCTGCCGTCGGGGCCGGACCCGCGGCGGCGGCCGTCGTGGCCGCGGCGTCCGAGGCGGATGCCCGGGCCGCCGCGGCCGCGCACCAGCAGGCCCTCGTCACGCCCCGACGACGCGCGCTCGGGCTCTTCCGGCTCCTCATCGCCGGGACCGAGGTCGTCGCACTCGTGGCGAACTACCAGTACGTGCTGGGCTTCCCCCTGTTCGCCTCGGTGAACTTCTTCAGCTACTTCACCATCCAGTCCGCGATGGTCGCCGTCGTCACGCTGCTCATCGCCGCGGGCTACGCGCTGACCCAGCACCGCGACCCCGCATGGCTGGCCGGGTTGCGCACGATCGCGACCGTCTACCTGCTGGTCTCCGGCATCGTCTTCGGCCTCATCGCGGTGCAGGCCTCGACGCGGGACTACCGCCTCGAGGTGCCGTGGTCGGACACGGTGCTGCACTTCGTGGTGCCGCTCCTGGCCCTGCTCGCCTGGATCGTCGACGCCGCGATCGCGGTGAACCCGCCGGTGCCGTGGGCGACGACCGCCTGGGTCCTCGTCTTCCCGGCGGGATGGCTCGTCTACACGCTCTTCCGCGGCGCGAACATCGGCTGGTACCCCTACTTCTTCCTCGATTCGACCCAGGTCGGCGGATACGGCGGCATCGCCGCCTACTGCGCCATCGTGCTGCTCATCTTCGTCGCGATCACCTCGGTGCTCGTCGCGGTGCATCGTCGGCTGGCGCTGCGCGCCGTGCGCCGACGCGTCGCCGCGGGCGCGTGAACCGGGGCGCCCGGGGGTCAGTCGAGCGGTGCGGGCGCGGCGGCACCGGTGAGCGCCGCGAGCGCGTCGAGCACCGCGGCGAGCGCGTCGGCATCCTCGAGCGCCGCGATCCGCCTGGCATGCTCGGCGGCGACGACCCCGACCAGGATCGAGGTGCCGTCGTGGTCGCCGAGGTCGAGCCAGGCGGAGACGGTGGGGGTCGCGCCGACGAGCGTCAGCACGTTCGGGTCGGCGGCCGCGTCGCCGCCGGCCGGCCCACGCCAGAACGGTTCGTCGAAGCCGAGCCAGGCCAGGTCGAGCGCGCCCATGCCGAGCACGCTTATGGCGCGCTGGTGCAGCAGCGGCAGGGGCGGTTCGATCGTGATCGTGTCGGTCTTCAGGACGCCGATCGAGGCGGTCAGGACGACCCGGTGGGCGCGGAGCGACTCGCCCGAGTCCAGGCGGAGACTCACGCCGTCGTCGTCGACCGAGATCGCGGTCACCACGCTCGACCCGGCGATCGAGACGCCGTCGCCCAGCGCGTCGAGGAGCGGGGTCCAGCCGGTCGTGACGCGAGAGGTGGGCCGGCCGGCCCGCGCGGGGTCGAACCGCTGCGCGGAGACCCGCCCCGGCACGGCGCCCGTGGTCGGCTCGACCCCGGTCGACAGCGCATGCACGAGCCACTCGCGCGGGCTCGTGCCGTCCTCGCCGGGCTCGCCGGACAGCGGCACCGCGCCCGAGCCGACGAGGGCCTCGGTCAGCGAGACGTCGGTCGATCGCGCGCGCGCCCACTCCTGCGCGGTCGCGACCGCGTCCCATCCCGCCGGTGAGGGCGCCACGACGGCGCCGGTCGTGTCGCGCACTTCGGGCTCGGGGACGAAGGGCTCGGTCTCGACGCCGGATCCGCCGATCACGCTGCGCATCGTCGCGCCGTCGGCGACGAAGGGACTGCCGAGCTCGACCGGGCCGAGCACGTCGTCGACGACCGTGCGCAAGCGCCCGCCGACGGAGGCGCCGGCCTCGACCACCACGACGTCGAGGCCCCGGTCGGTGAGGGCGCGGGCAGCGGCGAGACCGGCGATGCCCGCGCCGATCACGACGACGCGGTCGCCGTCCTGGGCGAGCCCGGCGACGGCCCGCGCGGCCCGCAGGCCCTCGGCGTAGGCGCCGTGCACGGTGCCCGGCGCGTCGACCGACGTGGCCTCGCCGGCGATCACGAGCCGGTCGGCGACGGGCTCGCCGAGTGCCGCGCGCTGCGCCTCGGTGGCGCCGACGGCGTCGAAGCTGAACGCGCCCCGCACGAACGGGTCGGTGCTCCAGCGGGAGCGCCGGAACGCGGTGGGGGCGGGGAGGCCGCCCGGGGCCGGCGTCGGGGTCTCGGATGGCGTCGGGGTCGGGGTCGGCAGCGGCCCGCCGTCGGTGCAGGCCGCGAGGGCGACCGCGAGGCCGCCGAGGCCCGCCGCGAGGAACGCCCGTCGCGGCATCCTGCCCGCGGGCCCCCGTGCGTCCATGTGCCTCAGGCTAGCCGCTCGACCGCGGCCGGACCCCGCACGGGTCCGGCCGCCGCGCCCACCCGCGCGGCGGCCGGGACCGCGTCCCGCTACGCGATCTCGGCGTCGGCCACGTCGAGTGCGGCGTCGATGATGTCGAGGCCGCGGACGAGGTCCGCCTCGCCGATCACCAGCGGCGGAGCGACGTGCATGCGGTTGAAGTGCACGAACGGCGACAGTCCGGCCCGACGGCAGGCCGCGGCGACCTTCGCCATCGGCGCGACGTCCGCGCCGGAGGCGTTGAAGGGCACGAGCGGTTCGCGCGTCTCGCGGTCGCGCACGAGCTCGATCGCCCAGAACAGGCCGAGGCCGCGCACCTCGCCGACCGACGGGTGGCGCTCGGCCATGTCGGCCAGGCGCGGTCCCACGACACGGGTGCCCAGGTCGCGCACGCGCTCGAGGATGCCGTCGCGCTCGAACACCTCGAACGTGGCCAGGCCCGGCGCGCACGCGAGCGGGTGGCCCGAGTAGGTGAGCCCGCCCATGAAGGCCACGGTGTCGAAGTGCGAGGCGATGCGCTCCGAGATGACGACGCCGCCGAGCGGCGCGTAGCCCGAGTTCACGCCCTTGGCGAACGTGATGAGGTCGGGGGTCACGCCGAAGTGGTTCACCGCGAACCACTCGCCGATGCGACCGAAGCCGACCATCACCTCGTCGGCGATGTAGACGATGCCGTACTTGTCGGCGAGCGCCCGGACGCCCTGCAGGTAGCCGGGCGGCGGCACGAGCACGCCGTTCGTGCCGACGATCGTCTCGATGATGATCGCCGCTATGGTCGACGCGCCCTCGAGCGTGATGACCTGCTCGAGGTGCGCGAGCGCGCGCTCGGTCTCCTGCTCGGGGCTCTCGGCGTGGAACGACGAGCGGTACGGGTACGGTCCGAGGAAGTGCGCGACGGAGCCGTCGGAGGGCTCGTTCCGCCAGCGACGCGGGTCGCCCGTGAGCGAGATCGCCGTGGCCGTGCCGCCGTGGTAGCTGCGGTACATCGAGAGCACCTTGCGGCGGCCGGTCACCTCGCGCGCCATGCGCACCGCGTACTCGTTCGCGTCGGCGCCGCCGTTGGTGAAGAACACCTTCTCGAGGTCGCCCGGGGCGACCTCGGCGATGCGGCGCGCGAGCTCGCCGCGCACGTCGTTCGCCATCGACGGCTGGATGGTCGCGAGCCGGCCGGCCTGCTGCTGGATCGCCGCGACGAGGTCGGGGTGCTGGTGGCCGAGGTTGAGGTTCACGAGCTGGCTCGAGAAGTCGAGGTACGCGTTCCCCTGGTAGTCCCGGAAGGTCGCGCCCTCGCCGGAGGCGACGGGCAGCGGGTCGATCAGCGCCTGGGCGCTCCACGAGTGGAACACGTGGGCGCGGTCGTCGGCGCGCACCTGCGCGTCGCCGGCCGGATCGGGCAGGGCGTGCCGTGCGCCGTGGCGGTCGACGTACGAGGCCGCGATCGCGGCATCCGTCGCCTCGGTCGCCTCGGCCTCGGGAGCCTCGGTCGGGATGAGCGTGTCGGTCATGGTGGGAGTCCTCGCCGGGTCAGTGGTTCTGCGGGAAGCCGAGGTTGAGCCCGCCGTGGGTGGCGGGGTCGAGCCAGCGGCTGGTGACGGCCTTCTCGCGGGTGAAGAAGTCGAACCCGTGGACGCCGTAGGCCTTGCTGTCGCCGAAGAGGGACTGCTTCCAGCCGCCGAACGAGTGGTAGGCGACGGGGACGGGGATGGGCACGTTGATGCCGATCATGCCGACCTCGACCTCGTTCTGGAAGCGGCGTGCGGCGCCGCCGTCGTTGGTGAAGATCGCGGTGCCGTTGCCGAACGCGCCGGAGTTGATGAGGTCCAGGCCCTCGTCGTAGGAGGCGACGCGGACGACGGAGAGCACCGGTCCGAAGATCTCCTCGGTGTAGGCGCGGCTCGTGGTGGGCACGTGGTCGAGCAGGGTGGGGCCGAAGAAGAAGCCGTCCTCGTGGCCCTCGACCGTGAGTCCGCGGCCGTCGACGACGACGGTCGCGCCGTCGGCCTCGGCGATGTCGACGTAGGAGGCGACCTTGTCGCGGTGCACATCGGTGATCAGCGGGCCCATGTCGGGCTCGACGCCGTCGACGCCCGCGCCGTTGCCGATCTTCAGGCGGCCGATGCGCTCGGTGATCTTCTCGATGAGCTCGTCGGCGACCGGCTCGACCGCGAGCACGACCGAGATCGCCATGCAGCGCTCGCCGGCGGCGCCGTAGCCGGCGTTCACGGCCTGGTCGGCGACGAGGTCGAGGTCGGCGTCGGGCAGCACGAGCATGTGGTTCTTCGCGCCGCCGAGGGCCTGGACCCGCTTGCCGTGCTTGGAGGCGGTCTCGTAGATGTACTGCGCGATCGGGGTGGAGCCGACGAACGAGATCGACTGCACGACGGGGCTGGTGAGCAGGCCGTCGACGGCGAGCTTGTCGCCCTGCAGGACGGTGAACACGCCGTCGGGCAGGCCGGCCTCCTTCCACAGCTCGGCGAGCCACAGCGCGGCCGACGGGTCCTTCTCGGAGGGCTTGAGGACGACGGCGTTGCCCGCGGCGATCGCGATGGGGAAGAACCACATCGGCACCATCGCGGGGAAGTTGAACGGCGAGATGACGCCGACGACGCCGAGCGGCTGCTTGAGGGAGTACACGTCGATGCCCGACGAGGCGTTCTCCGAGAACGCGCCCTTGACGAGGTGCGGGAACCCGGTCGCGAGCTCCACGACCTCCTGGCCGCGGAGGATCTCGCCCATCGCGTCCGAGAAGACCTTGCCGTGCTCGCGCGTGATGATCGCGGCGAGCTCGCCCTTGCGCGCGTTCAGCAGCTCGCGGAACGCGAACAGCACGCCCTGTCGCTTCGCGATCGAGTAGTCCTTCCAGACGCGGTACCCGCGCTCGGCCGAGGCGATCGCCTCGTCGATCTCGGCCTGGTCGGCGAGGGCGACCTCGGCCTGCACGGCGCCGGTGGCGGGGTTGTACACGGGTGCCGTCCGGCCGGACTCCGACGGGCGCGCCGCGCCGTCGATCCAGTGTCCGATCCGCGGCACGTCGGCGGGCGACGCGGGGGAGGCGGGCGAGAGGGCGGGGTCCGTGATGGTCATGGCGGTCCTTCGTGTGGATGGGGTCGTGCCGCCCGCCGTCCGAATCGGACAGATCGACCGACGTCGACTAGGCTGGCGTTTCCCAAGTCTTACAGAGGCAGAGAGGCCTGTCGGATGCCAGAGCGTCGCGAAGACGAACGAGATCGAACGGATCGTCCGACTAGCGCGGCGCCGTCGCCGACGGACGATGCGCTGCCCACGGTGCGCGAGATCCTGGCGCTCGACGCGGTCGCGGCGGGCGTGCCCGAGGTGCTCGTCGGCGATGACGCCCTCGAGGCCCGGGTGCGGTGGGTGCACGTGTCGGACAGCGCCGGCGTCGCGCGCCTGCTCGACGGCGGCGAGCTGCTGCTCTCGACCGGGTCGGGATGGCCCACCGAGCCCGACGAGCTGCGCGCGTTCGTCGCGGGGCTCGTCGACGCCGGCGTCTCCGGGCTCGTGCTCGAGCTCGGCGCCCACTACCGGTACGTGCCCGCCGTCGTGCACCGCGCGGCGGCGGAGCGGGGACTGGCACTGGTCGCCCTGCACCGCGAGGTGAAGTTCGTCGGCCTCACCCAGGCGGTGCACCGGCGGATCATCTCCGAGCAGACCGCGGCGCTGCACGCCCGCGACGACGTCCGCGAGCGCTTCACGGCACTCGCGCTCCGAGGTGCTCCGCCGGACTACATCGTCCAGCAGCTCGCCCAGACGCTCGGTGCGCCCGTGGTGCTGGAGAACCTCGCGCACGAGGTGGTCGCGGCCGACCTGCCGCCGGGCGCGGAGGAGGAGGTGCTCACGGGCTGGCAGCTCCGCTCGCGCGACGCGCACCGGCGCGACGCCGATCGGCGTCGCCGCCTCGGCGGGACGTCGATCGCCGGCACGGCGGGCGCGGGCGCGGGTGCGGAGGCCTGGCTCATCGTGCCGGTCGAGGCCCGTGGCATCCGCTGGGGGCACCTCGTCGCGCTGCCGGGCCCCGCGCATCCGGCGGGCCGGCTCGGCGTCCTCGAGCAGGGGGCGATCGCGCTCGCACTGGGCCGGCTCGCCGACGGGGACGACGACACCTGGGGCCGCATCGGGCGGCAGCGGCTCGTGGACGCGCTGCTCGGCGCGCGGGTCGCGACCTCGGGCGGGGCGGTGGCGCGGCTCGAGTCGGCCGGACTGCCCGTGCGCGGCGCCGACCTCTACGGACTCGTGGTCACCGGCCGCGACGTCGCCGGCGACGCGGATGCCGCGGCGCGACGGCTCGCGGGTCGTGCGCTCGACGGCCGCGCCTCGGGGGCGGGGCTCGGCGGTTCGGCCCGCGTCGTGCTCCTGTCGCTGCCCGCCGGCGCGCGCTTCGACGACGACGCGGCGCGCACGTTCGCGCTCGGACTCGCCGCGATGGAGGGCGCGGCCGACGCTCCGGGCGTGGCGCTCGCGATCGGGGCGCGCGCCGACGACCTCGACGGGCTCCTCCGCTCGGTCCAGGAGGCCATGGACCTCGCGCGGACGCCCGTGCCGCGCCAGGCGAGGGGGCCGGTGGTGCGGCGTTCGCACGACCGGCCGCTGGTGCGGCTGGTCACCGCGCTCCGCGACGACCACCGGATGCAGCAGCTCGGCGAGTCGATGCTCGCACCGCTCATCGAGTACGACCTCGCCCGCGGGGGCGACCTGCTCGACGTGCTGGGCGCGATGCTCGCGCATCCCGGCAACCGCACGGCGGCGGCGCAGGCGAGCCACCTGTCGCGGTCGGTGTTCTACCAGCGGCTGGCCCTGATCGGCGACCTGCTCGACGCCGACCTCGACGACGGCGAGACGCTCGCGGCCCTGCACCTGGCGCTGCTGGTGCGGCGCAGCGGCGTCCGCTGAGCGGGTGTCGCGCCATCCGCTTACTTGCTCTTGACAAGTAAGCTTGCAAAGAGCAAGCTAACGGATGTCGGCCGACCGGCCGCGACCCGACATCCCAGGGGGGAACCAATGACCACCAGCATCTTCGTCAACCTGCCGACCACCGACCTCGACCGGTCCAAGGCCTTCTACGAGGCCCTCGGCTGCACCATCAACCCGGCGTTCACCGACGAGAACGCCGCGTGCGTCGTCTTCGACGACCGCATCTACTTCATGGTGCTCACGCGCGAGTTCCTCGGCACCTTCACCGACAAGGAGATCATCGACCCGAGGACCCAGGCGCAGACGAGCATCTCCTTCACCCGTGACTCCCGCGAAGAGGTCGATGCGATCCTCGAGACCGGACTCGCGGCGGGCGGCACCGAGCCGCGCGAAGCGCAGGACCTCGGGTTCATGTACTCGCGCGACCTCGAGGACCCGGATGGCAACATCCTCGGCTTCTTCTTCATGGTGCCGGCGGCAGCCGAGCAGGGCCCCGAGGCCTACCTGGCCGAGCAGGGCGCCCCGACGCCGACGGCGGGCGCCTGAGGCACGCCGGATGGCGACCCGTTCGCCGCGCGGCTTCGGCCAGTACAGCGGCGTCGCGCGGGCGATCGAGCGGGTCGGGGAACGGTGGGCCCTGCTCATCGTCCGCGACCTGCTCGTCGGCCCGCGCCGGTACAGCGACCTGAAGACGGCGCTGCCGCGCATCCCCACGAACATCCTGAGCGACCGGCTCAAGGAACTGCAGGAGGCCGGGGTCGTCCGTCGCGTCGCGATGGTGCGCGGCGGCTACGAGCTCACGCCGCTCGGGCGCGAGCTCGAGCCCGTCGTGCTCGCGCTCGAGCGCTGGGGGTGGTCGGTCCTGGGCGATCCCGGCGCGGAGGAGCCCGTCAGCCACGAGTCCCTCGCGATCGCGCTGCGATCGGCCTTCCGCCCCGAGGTCGCCGCCACCCTTCCGCCCACCGAGTACGTGCTCCACGTCGGACGGGCGTCGGTCGCGGCGCGTGTCGAGGGGGCGGCGCTCGAGGTGGTGCCGATCGGCCCAGACGCGGTGCCGCAGCCACGGCCGACGGGCCTGGCGGATGCCGCGGCCGCCAGTGTCGAGTTCGCGCTCGCGCCCGGGGAACTGCGGGAGCTCATCGCAGGACGCGCGGGCGCCGGGTCGGTGACGGTGCTCGCGGGCGACCCGGACGGCCCGGCGCGCTTCGCGCTCACGTTCCGGATCGACACGCTCGAACCGCCGGCCGGGGAGGCCGCGGCGGCGGCGTGACGGCCTGCGGGTCGACGTCGGCTCAGGACGCGGACCCGGCGATGCGGTCGAGGTGCTCGGCGACGGCCCGGAGGCGGGCGTCGGCGAACGACCTCGAGACCGGCGCCGCCGCGTCGGCCACGTCGAACCCGTGGTACGCGCCGGGGACGACCTCGGTGACGACCTCGACGCCGGCGTCGCGCAGTCGCGCCGCGTACGCGAGGGCCTCGTCGTGGAAGAGGTCGAGGTCGCCGACCCCGATCCAGGCGGGCGGGAGGCCGGCGAGGTCGTCGGTGCGGGCTGGCACGGCGCCGTACGGGGGACTCCCTCGATCGGAGCCGAGGTACGCCGACCATCCCGTGCGATTCGACGGGGCGTCCCAGATCCGCAGCCACGGGTCCATGCGATGCGGAGCCCGGACGGTGCGGTCGTCGAGCATCGGGTAGGTCAGCAGTTGGAACGACGGGGCGGCGCCGCCCCGATCCACGAGGCGGCGGGCGAGGGCGGCAGCCAGGCCGCCGCCCGCGCTGAGCCCGCCGACGACGATCCGCCGCCCGTCGACGTCGGGTTGCGCGGCGAGCCAGTCGAAGGCCTCGACGCCGTCGTCGAGCGCGGCGGGGAACGGATGCCTCGGCGCGAGCCGGTACTGCGCCGAGGCCACGACCATCCCGAGGTCGTCGACGAAGCGGCGCAGGATGGCCTCGTCGTGCCGTGCGTCGCCGGAGACGTACCCGCCGCCGTGGAGCCAGAGCATCGCCGGGCCGGGCTCGGTCGACGGTCGGGCGGGCGGACGGTGGACGAACACGCTGGCACGGCCGACTGCGACGCGACGGCGACCGCGGCGGGGCGACGCGGCGCCCGTGAGCCGCGTCAGGGGAGCGAGGAACGGGACCATCCATGGATGGGCGACGCCGCGAGGCAGGAACCGCGCGCGCGGTGCCAGGTCGGGGTGGTAGGGCGTCGGATCCGGTGAGGGCGCCTCGGGCGTCGCATCGCGCATGCGTCGACGATAGGCCGCGCAGGCCTGCGGCAGCCGACGCACCCGCGCAACCGGTGGCGCGCACCCCGTCGGCAGGGTAGAAACGGCGGCATGGCGACCACCCCGCTCATCCTGGGACCCATGCTGCGTCACGTCGGGGAGACCACGGCGACCATCTGGGTCGAGACCGAACGAACCGCGACCGTGCGCGTGCGCGTCGACGGCCGGAGCTGGCAGGCGCGCACGTTCGCCGTGCACGACCACCACTACGCGCTCGTCGAACTCGACGGGCTCGAGCCCGGTGCGGTGCTGCCGTACGAGGTCGACGTCGACGACGAACGCGCGTGGCCGGAGCCCGACGCCGACTACCCGCCATCCGTCATCGCGACCTGGGAGACCGGACGACGGCTGCGGCTCGCGTACGGGTCGTGCCGCACGAGCGTGCCGCACGACCTGAAGGGCAACCTGACGCACGGCGTCGACGCGATGCGCACGTTCGCGCTCGCGCTCGCCGAGGGCTACGCCGAGCGACCCGACCTCATGATGTTCCTCGGCGACCAGGTCTACGCCGACATCACCTCCGAGGAGATGCAGGAGTTCATCCGGAACAAGCGCGACATCGACGAGGAACCGGGCGAGGAGCTGAAGGACTACGAGGAGTACGCCCACCTGTACCGGCTCGCCTGGTCGGACCCGGCGAACCGGTGGCTCCTCTCGACGGTGCCGACGGCGATGATCTTCGACGACCACGACGTGCGCGACGACTGGAACGCCTCGCACGACTGGAAGCAGAAGATGGAGGCCACGTCGTGGTGGCACGGCCGCATCGTGGCGGGGCTCGGGTCGTACTGGGTGTACCAGCACCTCGGCAACCTGACCCCCGAGGAGCGGGCCGACGACGAGCTCTGGCAGCGGGTCGCCCACCACGACGGCGCCGACGAGCTCGACCTCACCGACGAGGTCGACGCGTTCGCCGACCGCAGCGACCAGGAGCCGACGAGCGTGCGATGGAGCTACACCCGCGACTACGACGACATCCGCCTCATCGTCGTCGACTCGCGCGCGGCGCGTCAGCTCGATCCGGATGACCGGGCCCTGCTCGATCCCGACGAGCTCGACTGGTTCGACGCGCAGCTGCGCGGCGGATTCCGGCACGTGCTCATCGCGACCTCGCTCCCGTTCCTGCTCCCGATGGGCCTGCACAACGTCGAGGCGTGGGACGAGGCGATCTCGCAGGGCGCGTGGGGCCGCAGGGCGGCCCGCGTGGGCGAGGTGCTCCGCCAGGCCGTCGACCTCGAGCACTGGGGAGCCTGGCAGGACACGTTCCAGAAGGTCGCGCGGATGATCCGAGAGCTCGCCGCCGGCGAGCGCGGGCCCGCACCGCAGAACGTGCTGTTCCTCGCGGGCGACGTGCACTACTCCTACCTCGCCCAGATCGACCGCGACGACGTCCCGGGGGCGCGGGTCCTGCAGGCCGTCTGCTCGCCGATCCGGAATCCGCTGCCGCGCGTCATGCGCTGGTTCTCGGTCGTGATGTCGTACGGCGCGGCGACGCCGATCGGCCGGCTCGCCGCACGCTCCGCCAAGGTGCCCGACGCGCCGTTCCGCTGGAGCACGGTGAAGGGGCCCTGGTTCGCGAACAACCTCGCTCTGCTCCTCGACGCGCCCGACGAGCTCCGGCTGACGTGGCACACGGGCGTGGTCGAGGACGGCGACCAGGACCATCCGCACCTCGAGCAGGTCGCCGACGTCCGGGTGCCGGCCGATCCCCGGGCCCGGGTGACCTCGGGCTGACGGGCTGAGCGCGCGCGGGATCGCCGGCTCAGGCCGCGGGCTGCTCGCTCCGGTGCGTGAATGCGGCGCGGACCTCGTCGTGGGGGAGCGCGACGTTCGCGTGCCCGTCGCGACCGACCATGTCGCGGGCGGCGACCAGGGCGTTCGCGACCGCCTCCTCGGTCGCCTGCACGACGGCCTCGAAGTAGGGGTCGATGCGGCCCCACGGCACGTAGCGCGCCGTCTCGTACGGGTCGTCGCCGACCTCGCCGGTCGGGATGTTCGACGTGAACGAGCCGGCGTTGCCGGTCGAGCAGGCGAGGAAGATGTCGCCCGAGAAGTGGCTGCCGGCGGTGCCGGTCCGCGCGAGGCCGAGCGGGACGCGGCGGGCGAGGGCCTCGCACTGGCCGGGCAGCAGCGGCGCGTCGGTGACCACGATGCCGATCACGCTGCCCGCGCCGGCGCGCATACGCGCGCGCTCGCCGTCGCGGACGAACCACTCGAGGTCCTCGTACGGATTGGGGGCGGCGCTTTCGCGGCCGAGCGGGATGCCGGCGAGCCGCAGCTCGTGCCGGCTTCCGAAGTTCGCCTGGAGGAACACGCCGATCGTGTGGGTCTCCTCGCCGAATGCCACGACGCGCGACGCCGTGCCCGATCCGCCCTTGAATCCGTAGCAGTTCATGCCGGTCCCGCCGCCGACGTTGCCCTCGGCGACCGGACCGCTCACCGCCGATTCGATCGCGAGGATCGCGTGCTCGGGGCGCACGTGGCCGGCGTTGATCTGGTTGAGGTAGCCGTCCCAGGTCTCGCCGACGACGGGCAGCATCCACTCGGCGGCGAGCCCGGGGTGCGCCTCGTGCGCCCAGCGGTCGATGCCCGTGTGCACCGCGCCGACCCCGTGGCTGTTCGTGATGCCGATGGGGAGCGTGAGCGAGCCCGACTCCTCGATCCAGCTGCGACCGGTGAGTTCGCCGTTGCCGTTCAGGGAGTGGACGCCGGCGGCGCAGGGGATGCCGGCACCATCGCGTCCCCGGGGGAGGATCGCGGTGACCCCGGTCCGCGCGACGGCATCGTCGCCGGGCGCGCCCTCGATGATCGTCGCGTACCCGACCTCGACGCCGGGGACGTCGGTGATCGCGTTCCACCGGCCGGGCTCGCCGTCGAACGGCACGCCGAGATCGCGGGCGCGGGTGGGATGGTGCGGCGTGGTGGTCATCATCGACTCCGGTCGTCGGGGTACGGGGCGGCGTTGCGATCTAGCGCGAGATGAAGAGCTTGCGCAGGGTCTCGGTCACGGTCCAGACCGTCGACATCCCCGCGTCGAGGCGCACGATCGACCCGGGACGCAGTTCGATCGCGGGCAGGGCCGGGTCGACGAACTCGACGGTCGCGGCCCCCGAGATCACGAGGAACACCTCGTCGACCTCGACGTCGCGCATCGCGCCGGGCGTCATCTCCCACACGCCGAGTTCGCCGGCGCCGCCGTCGGCGGGCTCGTCGAGCGTCGCGTACCCGGTGGCGGGCGAGCCGGCGACCACCTGCTCCGCCGGCACGGGCTCGTGCGCGAGCGGCAGGCTCGCGGCATCCGTCACCGCACCAGCGGCGAGGCGGGCGAGCGCGTCGGCGCTCACGAGTCGAATCCGAGGCCGAGGGCGTCCAGGGTCTTCAGCAGCACGTTGCGTCGTCCTCCGTGGTGGTCGGCGCGGTCGAGCGACCAGCGCGTGGCGTTGATGCCGAGGGATGCCGCGGGCTCGGGCGGGAACGGCAGCGGGCGCGTCCGCACCATCTTCAGGCGGGTGCGCTCCGTGTCGCGCCCCGCGAGCAGGTCGAGCATCGTCTCGGCCATGAACCGGGTCGAGGCGACGCCGAGGCCGGTGAATCCGGAGGCGTAGGCGACGCGGCCGTCGCGGGCCAGTCCGGTGAACGCGGTGAACTGCGTCGACGTGTCGATCGCCCCCGCCCACCGGTGGGTGAATCGGATGCCCTCGAGCTGCGGGTAGGTGGTGAGGAAGTGGCTCGCGAGCTTCTCGTAGCTCTCGGGTCGGTCCTCGTAGCCATCGCGCACGCGTCCGCCGAAGTGGTAGATCGCGTCGTAGCCGCCGTAGAGGATGCGGCCGTCGCGCGTCATCCGCGAGTAGTGGAACTGGTTCGCCATGTCGCCGACGCCCTGGCGGTTCGCCCACCCGATCGAGGCGCGCTGCGCGTCGGTGAGCGGCTCGGTCATGAGCACGTAGTCGTAGACGGGCACGGTCATGAGCCGGTTGCGCTTGAGGAGCGACGGGAACACGTTCGTCGCGAGCACCGCGCGGGTGGCGTCGAGCCGGCCGTGCTCGGTGACCAGCTGCACGGCGCCCGTGGAGCCGGGGCTGTCGAGGCGCTTCACGGGGGAGTCCTCGTGGATCTCGACGCCCGCCTCCTCGGCGACGCGCGCGAGTTCGGACGCGAGCTTCGCCGGGTGCAGGATGGCGCTCGTCCGGGTGTTCCAGACCGCGCCGAGGTAGGTCGGCGAGTCGACCTCGGCCCGGACCTGGTGCTCGTCGAGCAGCTTCACGCCGTCGTCGCCCCGGCTCGCGGCATCCGCGGCCATCTCGTGCAGCCACTCGACCTGGTGGGGCTCGACGGCCACGTCGAGGGCGCCGTTGCGCTCGAACTCGAAGTCCATGCCGAACTCGGCGCCGGCCGCCTCGATCGCGTCGAGGTTGGCCAGGCCCAGTCGATCGAGCTCGTCGATCTCGTGGGGCCAGCGGCTCAGGCCGTTCTCGCGGCCGTGCGTGAGGCTCGCCTCGCAGAAGCCGCCGTTGCGGCCGGAGGCCGCCCAGCCGATGCGCTTCGCCTCGAGGAGCACGACGTGCAGGTCGGGGTTCGCGCGCTTGGCGAGCACGGCGGTCCAGAGGCCGGTGTACCCGCCGCCGACGATCGCGAGGTCGGCGACCCGCGTGCCCTCGAGGCGCGGGCGCCGGCGCGTGGCCTCCTCGGCGAGGTCGTCGATCCAGAACACGCTGTGCCGCGTGTCGGCGAGGCTGTGGGCGATGGCGGATGCCGCAGGGCGGCGGCGTTCGAAGACGGTCGTTCCCATGTCGGGATCACTCCAAGTCGGTCTGGTGGATCCATTCTCCCTCATATTGCACAGTTGGACAATACGGGGCCGTCGCGATCACCTCCCGTCGCCGGACAGGATGACCGGAGCCCGCCTGTGGACGGTCGGCCTGCGTGTCGGCGGCGTGCGGCAGGATCTTCCCCATGCCCCCCGCAGTGCCGCCGGCTCCTCCCGTGCCCCCGCCCGCGCCCGACCTGCTCGACTTCGAGGCCGACTTCTCCGGGCCGGAGCTCGACCTCGACCAGTGGGTCCCGCACTACCTGCCGCAGTGGTCGAGCCGCGAGCGCACCAGGGCGCGCTACGACGTCGGCGACGGCGTGCTGCGCCTGCGGGTCGACGCCGACCAGCC
>NZ_JBEPKA010000007.1:0-143085 GCF_040496015.1 Agromyces litoreus | reverse complement strand
GTCATCATCCACCAGGAACTCGCGCTCAGCCCGTACCTGTCGATCGCCGAGAACATCTTCCTCAACAACGAGCAGACCTCCGGCGGCCTCATCGACTGGAACAAGACGAACTTCGAGGCGGCCAAGCTCCTCGCCCGGGTGGGCCTGAAGGAGAACCCGACGACGAAGATCCGAGAGATCGGCGTCGGCAAGCAGCAGCTCGTCGAGATCGCGAAGGCGCTGTCGAAGCGGGTGAAGCTCCTCATCCTCGACGAGCCGACGGCCGCCCTCAACGACGAGGACTCCGACCACCTGCTCGACCTGATCCTGCACCTGAAGGGGCAGGGCATCACGTCGATCATCATCAGCCACAAGCTGAACGAGATCAAGAAGGTCGCCGACACCGTCACGGTCATCCGCGACGGCAAGACGATCGAGACGATCGCGAAGCTGGACGTCACCGAGGACCGGATCATCAAGGACATGGTCGGCCGCGACCTCGCCCACCGGTACCCCGACCACACGCCGAACCTCGGCGAGGAGCTGCTCCGCGTCGAGGACTGGACCGCGCACCACCCGCAGGACACGAGCCGCGTCGTGGTCGACAAGGTGAACCTGCACGTGCGCGCCGGCGAGATCGTCGGCATCGCGGGCCTCATGGGCGCGGGCCGCACCGAGTTCGCGATGAGCCTCTTCGGCCACTCCTACGGGTCGCGCATCAGCGGCAAGGTGTTCCTCCGGGGTGAGGAGATCAAGACCCGCACGGTCGCCGAGGCGATCGACAACGGCATCGCGTACGCGACCGAGGACCGCAAGACCTACGGGCTGAACCTCATCGAGGACATCAAGCGCAACATCTCGATGGCGTCGCTGAAGAAGCTCGAGAAGTACGGCCTCGTGCACGACAACGAGGAGTACGCGGTCGCCAACCAGTACCGCACGTCGATGAACATCAAGGCGCCGAGCGTCCTGGTGAAGACCGGCAAGCTCTCGGGCGGCAACCAGCAGAAGGTCGTGCTGTCGAAGTGGATCTACTCGGACCCCGACGTGCTCATCCTCGACGAACCGACCCGCGGCATCGACGTCGGCGCGAAGTACGAGATCTACTCGATCATCAACCGGCTCGCCGCGGCCGGGAAGGGGATCATCGTGATCTCCTCCGAGCTGCCCGAGCTGCTCGGCATCTGCGACCGCGTGTACGCCCTCTCGGAGGGCCGCATCACGGGCGAGCTGCCCGTCGAGGAGGCCACGCCCGAGGCGATGCTCAAGCTCATGACCATGGAAAAGCCCCGCTAGCCCCCCGGCTGCCGGAACACCCAGGAGACACCATGTCGAATCCGAACCCTCCCACCATCGAGGAGTCGCACGCGGCCGGGAGCAACGTCAACCCGGTCTCGAACAAGTTCACCGACCGGCTGAGCCACGTGCTCGCCGACCTCGGACGCAACGGCATCTTCATCGCGCTCATCGCGGTGGTCGTGCTGTTCGCGTTCCTGACCGACGGCATCCTGCTGCGGCCGCAGAACATCTCGAACCTGGTCGTGCAGAACGGCTACATCCTCGTGCTCGCGATCGGCATGGTGATGGTCATCATCGCCGGCCACATCGACCTGTCGGTCGGATCGGTCGCGGCGTTCGTGGGCGCCTGCTCAGGCGTGTTCGCCGTGAACTGGGGCCTGCCGTGGTGGCTCGCCGTGCTGCTGTCGCTCGCGATCGGCGCCCTCGTCGGCGTCTGGCAGGGCTTCTGGATCGCCTACGTGGGCATCCCCGCGTTCATCGTGACGTTGGCGGGCATGCTCATCTTCCGCGGCCTCGCCCTCGTGGTGCTCGGCAACGCGAACATCGGCTCGTTCCCCACCGAGTACCGCGCGCTCGGCAACGGCTTCCTCTCGAACGTCTTCGGCGAGTTCGACCTCGATCCGCTCACGCTCGGCATCGGCGCGCTCGCGATCGTCATCCTCGTCGTGCAGCAGGTGCGCAGCCGCCGCGGCCGCGCCAAGTACGGCCAGGACGTCGAGCCGATCGCCTGGTTCATCACCAAGCTCGTGCTCATCTCGGTGGCGATCGGGTTCTTCGCCTACTCGCTCGCCTCGTACAAGGGCATCCCGATCACGCTCATCATCCTCGGCGTGCTGGTGCTCGTGTACAGCATCGTGATGAACCGCACGGTGTTCGGCCGCCACATCTACGCGATCGGCGGCAACCGCCACGCGGCCGAGCTCTCGGGCATCAAGACCCGGCGGGTCGACTTCCTGCTCTTCGTCAACATGGGCTTCCTGGCGGCGCTCGCGGGCCTCATCTTCACTGCCCGCCTGAACCTCGCGGGTCCGAAGGCCGGCGACGGCTTCGAGCTCGAGGCGATCTCCGCCGCGTTCATCGGCGGTGCGGCCGTGCAGGGCGGCGTCGGCACGATCGGCGGGGCGATCATCGGTGGCCTCATCATCGGCGTCCTGAACAACGGCATGTCGATCATGGGCATCGGCATCGAGTGGCAGCAGGCCGTGAAGGGCCTCGTGCTGCTGCTCGCGGTGGCGTTCGACGTGTACAACAAGCGTCGGTCGGGCGGGCAGTAACCCGCAGCAGTACCTCCTGAGACGGCGAGGGGCGGATGCCACGTGGCATCCGCCCCTCGTCGTGTCCGGGGCTTGGTCGCGCGGTTCGTTAGCGCTAACATGCCGAGAGTGTGAGCGCTGACGAAGCGCGGCGACGGAAGACGATGGAGACGCACGACGATGAGCGAGACCATGACCACGGATGACGCCCGAGCCGCGATCCTCGACGGGCGCACGTCCCTCGGCATCGAGCTGGGCTCCACGCGGATCAAGGCCTGCCTCGTCGGTCCCGACCCGACCGAGGTGCTCGCCGTCGGCAGCCACGAGTGGGAGAACGAGTTCGTCGACCGGCGCTGGACCTACTCGCTCGAGGCCGTCTGGTCCGGGATGCGGGCGGCGTACGCCGACCTGGTCGCCGACGTGCGGCGTCGGCACGACGTCGTGCCCGAGACGTTCGGCGCGATCGGCGTCTCGGCGATGATGCACGGCTACCTGGCCTTCGCCGGCGACGATCTGCTCGTGCCGTTCCGCACCTGGCGGAACACCTCGACCGGGCCCGCGGCCGCCGAGCTCAGCGATCGGTTCGGGGTGAACATCCCGCTGCGCTGGTCGATCGCGCACCTGCACCAGGCCGTGCTCGACGAGGAGGCGCACGTGCCGCGCATCGACTTCCTCACGACCCTCGCCGGGTACGTGCACTGGCGGCTCACCGGCCGCAAGGTGCTCGGCGTCGGCGACGCGTCCGGCATGTTCCCGATCGACTCCTCGACGGGCGACTACGACGCGACGCTGGTCGAGCGCTTCCAAGACCTCGTCGCCGACCGCGCCCCCGGCCTCGCCCTTGCCGACCTGCTGCCCGAGGTGCTCCCCGCCGGGCGGCCCGCGGGCGAGCTCACGGCCGAGGGTGCGGAGCTGCTCGACCCGACCGGGGCGCTCCGCCCCGGCATCCCCTTCTGCCCGCCCGAGGGCGACGCCGGTACGGGCATGGTCGCGACGAACGCCGTCGCCCCGCGCACGGGGAACGTCAGTGCCGGCACGAGCATCTTCGCGATGGTCGTGCTGGAGCATCCGCTCGCGAAAGCCCATGACGAGCTCGACCTCGTGACCACCCCCGCGGGCGACCCGGTCGCGATGGTGCACTGCAACAACGGTGCGAGCGAACTCGCGGCGTGGGCCGGCGTCTTCGCCCGGTTCGCCGAGACCGTCGGCGCGAAGGTCGACGGCGACGCCGTCTACGGCGCGCTGTTCCGCGAGGCGCTCGAGGGCGAGGCAGATGCCGGCGGCCTGCTCGCGTACAACCAGCTCGCCGGCGAGCCCATCGCGGGCCTCGCCGAGGGCCGGCCCATGGTCGTGCGCACGCCCGACAGCCGGCTCACCCTCGCGAACCTCATGCGGGCCCAGGTGTACGGCGTGTACGGCACGCTCGCCCTCGGCATGCGGGTGCTGCACGACGAGGGCGTCGGGCTCGACCGCATGTTCGGGCACGGCGGCATCTTCCGCACCGCGGGCGTCGCGCAGCGCTTCCTCGCCGGCGCGCTCGGCGCGCCCGTCGCCGTGGGGGAGACCGCGTCCGAGGGCGGGGCGTGGGGCATCGCGGTGCTCGCCGACTACCTCGCGCACGCCGACGGCGCCGACCTCGGCACGTACCTCGACGAGCGCGTGTTCGCCGACGCCGACGTCGACACCGTCGAACCCGACCCGGCGGATGTCGCCGGCTTCGCCGCCTACCTCGACCGCTACGCCGCCGGGCTCGCCGCCGAGGCGGCCGCCGTCGACGCGCTGTAGCGCCGGCCGGCCGCGCCATCCGCCGGCCGCGCCATCCGTCCCCGACCCCGACCGACACCGCATCACCAGAAGGACTCGCACATGACCCGCACGCCGCTCACCACCTCCCTCGACGGGGTCGAGGTCTGGTTCCTCACCGGCAGCCAGCACCTCTACGGCCCCGAGACGCTCGCGCAGGTCGCCGAGCAGTCGCGCACCATCGCCGAGACGCTCGACGCGGCATCCGACGTGCCCGTGAAGGTCGTCTGGATGCCGGTGCTGACCGACTCCGCCGCGATCAGGCAGGTCGCGCTCGAGGCGAACGCCGCGCCGAACGTGATCGGCGTCGTCGCCTGGATGCACACGTTCAGCCCGGCCAAGATGTGGATCGCCGGCCTCGACGCGCTGCAGAAGCCGCTCGCCCACCTGCACACGCAGGCCAATGTCGAGCTGCCGTGGGGCGACATCGACTTCGACTTCATGAACCTCAACCAGGCCGCGCACGGCGACCGCGAGTTCGGCTACATCCAGACCCGCCTCGGCGTGCCGCGGAAGACGATCGTCGGGCATGCCTCCGACCCGCGGGTGCAGCGCGAACTCGGCACGTGGCAGCGGGCGGCGGCCGGCCTCGCGGCATCCCGCAGCCTGAAGCTCGCGCGGTTCGGCGACAACATGCGCTACGTCGCCGTCACCGAGGGCGACAAGACCGAGGCCGAGCTGCGGTTCGGCGTGCAGGTGAACACGTGGGGCGTGAACGAGCTCGCGGAGGCCGTGCACGCGGCATCCGACGCCGAGATCGACGAGCTCGTCGCGCTCTACGAGGACGAGTACGACGTCGTGCCCGAGCTGCGACGCGGCGGCGAGCGGCACGAGTCGCTGCGCTACGGCGCCGCGATCGAGCTCGGCCTGCGCTCGTTCCTCGAGGAGGGCGGCTTCGGCGCCTTCACGACGAGCTTCGAGGACCTGGGCGCGCTCCGGCAGCTGCCCGGCCTCGCGGTGCAGCGCCTGCAGGCCGAGGGCTACGGCTTCGGCGCCGAGGGCGACTGGAAGACCGCGATCCTGGTGCGCGTCGCGAACGTCATGGGTGCCGGGCTCCCGGGCGGCGCGACGCTCATGGAGGACTACACGTACGACCTCACCCCGGGCGACGAGCTGATCCTCGGCGCGCACATGCTCGAGGTCGCGCCGTCGATCACGACCGCGAGGCCCTCGCTCGAGATCCACCCGCTCGGCATCGGCGGCAAGGAGGACCCGGTGCGCCTGGTCTTCACGGCCGACCCCGGCCCCGCCGTGGTGGTCGCGCTGAGCGACATGCGCGACCGGTTCCGCCTCACCGCGAACGTCGTCGAGAACGTCGCGCCGCGCGAGGCGCTGCCCAAGCTGCCCGTCGGCCGCGCGATCTGGAAGCCGGAGCCCGACTTCCAGACCAGCGCCGCCGCGTGGCTCACCGCGGGCGCCGCGCATCACACCGTCATGTCGACGGCGGTCGGCGTCGAGGTGTTCCGCGACTTCGCCGAGATGGCGAAGGTCGAGCTGCTCGTCATCGACGACGAGACGACGCAGCGCGGGTTCGAGCGCGAAGTACGGTGGAACCAGGCCTACTACCGACTGGCGCAGGGGCTCTGAAGGAGGACCTCGTGACCGGTGCCGACGCGGACCTCGTCGCGCCGGGCGACGCTGCGGGCGGCGGCGCTGCGGGCGGCGACGCCCGCGCCTCCGGTGCCGGCGGCGGCTTGCCGACGATGTTCGACGTCGCCCGCCGTGCGGGCGTCTCGCACCAGACCGTGTCGCGCGTGCTGAACGACCTCCCCGGCGTCGCCGCGGCGACCCGCGTGCGCGTGCGCCAGGCGATGGCCGACCTCGACTACACGCCGTCGCCCACCGCCCGGGCCATGGCCCGCCGCCGGTCCGGGTCGATCGGGCTCATCCAGGCGGGCCGGCCCGACTACGGGCCCTCGAGCGCGGCGCTCGGCTTCAACGAGGCCGCCCGCGAGGCGGGCTACGCGGTGAGCCAGGCGAGCATGCGCACGCTCGACGCCGACGTGCTCACCGAGGCCGTGCGCCGGCTCGTGCTGCAGCGCGTCGAGGCGATCGTGCTGATCTCGGGCGAGCGCGAGGGCGTCGACGTGCTGCGCGGCATCGACGCGGGCGTGCCCGTCGTCGCCGTGGCCTCCGAGGTGGAGCCCGGCATGCACCGGGTCTCGTTCGACCAGGCCGCGGGTGCCCGGCTCGGGACCGAGCACCTCATCGCGCTCGGGCACACGCGCATCGCGCACGTCGCCGGGCCCGACGACTCGATGGACGCCGCGGAGCGGCGCGGCGGGTTCGCCGAGGCACTCACCGCACACGGGCTCGAGGTGCGCGAGCCGATCCCGGGCGACTGGCTCGCGGCATCCGGCCACGCGGCGGGCCGCCGCCTCCTCGACGAGGGCTGGGCGAGCGCCGTGTTCGTCGGCAACGACCAGATGTCGCTCGGCCTGCTGCACGCGTGCCACGAGGCCGGCGTCGGCGTGCCGCGCGAGCTCAGCGTGGTCGGGTTCGACGACATCCCCGAGGCCGCGTACTTCACGCCGCCGCTCACGACCGTGCGGCAGGACTTCGACTCGCTCGGCCGCGACATCATGGCGACGGTCGCCGACGTGCTGCGCGACGAGCCCTCCGCCCCCGACCGCACCTCGCGCGTGCCGGAGCTCGTGGTGCGCGCGAGCACCGCTGCGCCGCGCTGACGCCGCGGTCGGCCCGCGAACGCGGGGCAGGACCCGCCGTCCACTCCGGCGTAGCATGAGCGCACCGGCGCACCCCGCAGCGCCGAGATCGGCCGCGTCGAACGTGGAGGTGGGGTGTGGCCAGTCCTGACGGCACGGAGCCCGATCGCGAAACCGAGTCCGGCGAACCGGAGGCGGAGCCACCAGGCTCGGGAGCCTCGCGCAGCGTGTGGACCTCGCCGTCGGGCCTGTCGGCCATCGCCGGCGTCGCCGCCGTGGTGGTCGCGGTCATCGGCATCCTCGTCGCCCTGCCGCGCGGGGACTCCGCACCCGCGCCGGCCGCCGACCTGCCGAGCTCGAGCGCCGAGGCGGGCTCGTACGTCTTCGTGTACGGCACGTCGATGCCGGGGCAGTCCCGGTACGGCGCGATCGAGGAGTACGTGCAGTCCGCCACGCGAGCCGAGGTCGACGGGCTCCTCTACGACACCGGCTACGGATACCCCGCCGGCAAGTTCGAGCCGGGCGGCGTCATCCGCGGGTTCCTCCTCGAGCTGGAGGACACGACCGCCGAGGCGTTCCTCCGGGAGCAGACCGCGCTGGAAGCGGGCCTGTTCGCACAGTCGATCGTGCAGACCTCGGCCGGCGTCGCGGCGACGGCCTGGGAGTGGATCGGCGCGACCGACGGGCTGCCGCGGATCGACGAATGGGACGGGTCGACCGGCGGCTACGGCGTGCCCGTGCCGCTCGGGGAGCTCGCCGTCGGCGAGTGCTTCGCCGATCCGCGCGACCGTACCGCGACCGTGGTCTGGTGCGAGGCGCCGCACTGGTACGAGGCGATCGTGGTCGAGCCGCTCGCCGACGGGCCGTACGACGAGGAGGCGATCGACGCGGACGCGAGCGCCCGGTGCGACGAGGCGTTCTCCGAGCTCTCGGACGCGACGCCCGGCCTCGCCGACCACCAGGTCGAGGCCTTCGTGCCCGACCGGCGCTCGTGGGAGGCCGGCGACCACGCGCTGGTCTGCGGCGTCGGCGTTCCCGGCGACGTGATCTCGGGCAGCCTGCTCTTCCCCGCGTGAGGCGCCCGCGCCGCCGACCCGGCCGCGGCGCAGGACCGGGCCCGGTGGGAGGATGGGGGCATGACGACGCTCAACATCACGGGGGATGCCGCGGCCGACGCGCTGCTCGGCGACGATGCGTTCGCGCTGCTCACGGGCATGCTGCTCGACCAGCAGGTCGCGATGGAGACCGCGTTCGCCGGGCCGGCGAAGATCCGCGACCGGGTCGGAACGATCGACCCCGTCGCGCTCGCCGACATCGACCCCGACGCCCTGGTCGACGCCTTCCGGCAGCCGCCGGCCGTGCACCGCTACCCGGGCTCGATGGCCGGCCGGGTGCAGTCGCTCGCGGTCGCCGTGCGTGACGAGTGGGGCGGCGACGCCGCCGCGATCTGGACGCAGGGCGACCCCGACGGCGCCGAGATCCTGAAGCGACTGAAGGCCCTCCCCGGCTTCGGCGAGCAGAAGGCGAAGATCTTCCTCGCGCTGCTCGGCAAGCAGTGCGGGCTCGAGGCGAGCGGATGGCGCGAGGCCGCGGGGCACTACGGCGAGGAGGGCTCGCACGCCTCGGTGGCCGACATCGTCGACCCGGAATCGCTCGCGAAGGTCCGCGCCACGAAGCAGGCCGCGAAGGCGGCGGCGAAGGCCGCGAAGAAGTAGGGCGGTCGCGAACCGGGGGCGGCTCAGCGCGGCACGTGCTCGTCGAGGAAGTCGGCGATCGCCGCGGCGAGGTCGTCCGGTTCCCAGGCGTGATCGACCGCGCGGATGTCGCGGCGCTCGGCGTGCGGCAGGGCCGTGGCGATCGCATCGGCGGCCGGCGCCATCCGATTCATCGCCTGCTCCTCGCCGACGAGCAGGAGCGCGGGCGCCTCGACCTCCCCGAGCAGCTCGGCGAGCGGGGCGGACTGCGCCCAGGCGAGGGACTCGGCATCCGCTTCGAGGCTCGGCCCGATCCGCACCATGAGCGGCCAGGCGGGGCTGCCCTTCGAGCGCTCGAGCCACTCGGGCGGCATGTCCTTCATGAAGTACTCGACCACGGCGTCGGCGTCGTCGCCCGCGATACGCTCGCGGAGACCCTCGAGGAACTCAGCGCCGTCGTCGCCCTGCTCCTCGCCGAGCGGCACCTCGAACCCGACGATCGCGGTGACCGGCAGCCCGTGCGCGGCGGCCGCGAGCGCGATCGCCCCGCCGGAGGAGTTGCCGAACAGCGCGACGCCCTCGCGGAGCTCGTGGATGCGCTCGAGCTCGGCGACGATCGCGCGCAGGTCGGCGAGCGTCTCGTGCAAGCCCATCGGCACGTCGTGCGCGCTCTCGCCGCGTCCGCGCCGGTCGTAGTTCACGACCGTGTAGCCGCGCTTCACGAGCGCGGTGGCGAGCTGCTTCGTCGCCGGGTCGAACGCGCGGAACTGGAACGCGCCGCCGACGAGGATCACGGCGGGTCCCTCGCCCTCGCGGTCGTAGGCGATCGAGGCGCCGTCGTGCGAGATCACGGTGTGCGACATGCGGTCCTTCCTTCGCAGGGGTGGGTCTGCGTCGGGGTGCTGGTCCGCCGTCAGGCTAGCTCGGTCGGGGCGGTGCGCGGTAGGGGTGGCGGATGGTGCCCTCAGCGCGACGACGACCGGGACCGCTCCAGTTCGAGGAGCGCCTCGGTGGCCCCCGGGCCTCGTCGACTGGGTCGAGGACCTCGTCTACACCGGCCTGACCTTCGTGGTCGCGACCCTCCTCCTGTTCGAGGTGTCGGGGCTCGCACTGGCCTGATCGCGCTCGCCGGATCGCCGGCAGGCGGATCCCGTCGAATCCGCCGCGACGCGCCGTGGCGACCACCACGGGAATGTCGGTGGGTGGTGGCAGCATTGCTGCCGGACGCCACCACATGTTGTGGTCGCCAGGCCGATGAGGGCCAGATGTCGGGTCGGGGGAGCCGGTATGTCGCACGAGTCCGGGAGGTTCCGGGGTCGCCGTTCCGCTGCAGCAGCGGCGCGGATGGCTCGCTCCGGGGCGCGTCGTGCGCGACACGCCGACGACACGCCCGACATCCATTCACAGGCCCATCGTGCACAGATGAGCACGCCTGTGGAGAACCGCATCGAGAGCCGCGGAAATCCGCCGATCAGGGGCGCATCGTCCTGTTGATGAACGGTGGACAACGCGGTGGAAAACTACACGGATGTAACTACATCATCTTGGGGTCGTTCCGAAGGTCAGCCACTAGATGTAGTATCGAAGAGCCAAAGCAACACCGGGGGAATCGGCTCCCTTGGAGCCAGAGAAGAGGGGTCACAGAGATGACGGTCACGGTCTACACCAAGCCTTCCTGCGTCCAGTGCAACGCCACGTACCGAGCCCTCGACAGCAAGGGCATCGAGTACGACGTGCTCGACCTGTCGCAGGACGAGACCGCGCTCGCCGCCGTCAAGGAGCTCGGCTACCTGCAGGCCCCGGTCGTCATCACCGACGAGGGCCACTGGTCCGGCTTCCGCCCCGACAAGATCGACGAGCTGGCCTCTCGGCTCGCGTAACGACTCCCGGGCGTGAACGACCGGGGGGTCGTGCAGCGCGGCCTGGAGCAGTCATGACGAACCTCATCTACTTCTCGAGCGTGTCGGGCAACACCGCCCGCTTCATCGAGAAGCTCGACCGGCCGGCGGCGCGCATCCCGCTCCATGCGAAGGATGCCGCGCTCGTCGCCGACGAGCCGTACGTGCTCGTCGTCCCCACCTACGGTGGCGGCGACGGCAAGGGCGCGGTGCCCAAGCAGGTCATCAGGTTCCTGAACGACCCGCAGAACCGCGGCCTCATCCGCGGCGTCATCGCCGCAGGGAACACCAACTTCGGTGCGGCCTACGGGCTCGCGGGCGACATCATCGCCGCGAAGTGCCACGTGCCGCACCTCTACCGCTTCGAAGTATTCGGAACACCAGACGACGTTCGCGCCGTCGACGAGGGATTGGACGCATTTTGGTCAACGCAGCAGCAGGCGCCGCAGACGACAGTGGCGTAGCGGTCATCGACGCACCGCGCTCGAGCAACTCGGGGATGGACTACCACGCCCTGAACGCGATGCTGAACCTGTACAGCGCCGACGGGAAGATCCAGTTCGAGAAGGACAAGGAGGCGGCGCGGGAGTACTTCCTCCAGCACGTCAACCAGAACACGGTCTTCTTCCACTCCCTCAAGGAGCGCCTCGACTACCTCGTCGAGAAGGAGTACTACGAGCCCGAGACGCTCGGCATGTACTCGTTCGAGTTCATCCAGCAGCTCAACGACCTGGCGTACTCGAAGAAGTTCCGCTTCGAGACGTTCCTCGGCGCGTTCAAGTACTACACGAGCTACACGCTGAAGACCTTCGACGGCAAGCGGTACCTCGAGCGCTTCGAAGACCGCGTCGTGATGACCGCGCTCGGCCTCGCGCAGGGCGACGAGCAGCTCGCGACCGAGCTGGTAGAAGAGATCATCGCGGGCCGCTTCCAGCCCGCGACCCCCACGTTCCTCAACACGGGCAAGGCACAGCGCGGCGAGCTCGTCTCGTGCTTCCTGCTCCGCATCGAAGACAACATGGAGTCGATCTCGCGGGGCATCAACTCGTCGCTGCAGCTGTCGAAGCGCGGCGGCGGCGTGGCGCTCCTGCTCAGCAACATCCGCGAGTCGGGTGCACCCATCAAGCAGATCGAGAACCAGTCGTCGGGCATCATCCCCGTGATGAAGCTCCTCGAGGACTCGTTCAGCTACGCCAACCAGCTCGGCGCGCGCCAGGGCGCCGGCGCGGTGTACCTGTCGGCGCACCACCCCGACATCATGCGGTTCCTCGACACCAAGCGCGAGAACGCCGACGAGAAGATCCGCATCAAGACGCTCTCCCTCGGCGTCGTCGTGCCCGACATCACGTTCGAGCTCGCGAAGAACAACGAGGACATGTACCTCTTCTCGCCGTACGACGTCGAGCGCGTCTACGGCAAGCCGTTCGGCGACGTGCCGATCACCGAGAACTACCGGGCCATGGTCGACGACCCGCGCATCAAGAAGACGAAGATCAACGCGCGCGAGTTCTTCCAGACGATCGCCGAGATCCAGTTCGAGTCGGGCTACCCGTACATCGTGTTCGAGGACACGGTGAACAAGGCCAACCCGATCAAGGGCCGGATCAACATGTCGAACCTGTGCTCCGAGATCCTCCAGGTCAACACGCCGACGACCTACAACGAAGACCTCTCCTACGCTCAGATCGGCAAGGACATCTCGTGCAACCTCGGGTCGATGAACATCGCGCTGTCGATGGACTCGCCCGACCTCGGCAAGACGGTGGAGACCGCCATCCGCGGCCTCACCGCCGTCTCGAACATGTCGCACATCTCGTCGGTGCGGTCCGTCGAGGACGGCAACGACAAGTCGCACGCCATCGGCCTCGGCCAGATGAACCTGCACGGCTACCTCGCCCGCGAGCGCATCCACTACGGCAGCGAAGAGGGCATCGACTTCACGAACATCTACTTCTACACGGTGCTCTTCCACGCGCTGCGCGCGTCGAACCAGATCGCGATCGAGCGCGGCGAGGCCTTCGACGGCTTCAAGGACTCCAAGTACGCGTCGGGTGAGTTCTTCGACAAGTACACGGATGTCGCGTGGGTGCCGCAGACCGCACGGGTCATCGAGCTGTTCGCCGACGCCGGCGTGCACATCCCGACGCAGCACGACTGGCAGGAGCTGAAGGCCTCCATCCAGGAGCACGGCATCTACAACCAGAACCTGCAGGCGGTGCCGCCGACCGGCTCGATCTCGTACATCAACAACTCGACGTCGTCGATCCACCCGATCGCGTCGAAGATCGAGATCCGCAAGGAAGGCAAGCTCGGCCGCGTGTACTACCCGGCGCCGTTCATGACGAACGACAACCTCGAGTACTACGAGGACGCGTACGAGATCGGCTACGAGAAGGTCATCGACACCTACGCCGCGGCGACGCAGCACGTCGACCAGGGCCTCTCGCTCACGCTGTTCTTCAAGGACACCGCGACGACGCGCGACATCAACAAGGCCCAGATCTACGCGTGGCGCAAGGGCATCAAGACGATCTACTACATCCGGCTGCGCCAGCAGGCGCTTGAGGGAACTGAGTTGGAGATGTGCGTCAGCTGCACGCTCTGATCGCTGCGCACGTATCGGATGACTCGAGAAGAGGAATGAACGGATGACTCTCACCGACCCGGTGAACTCGGCCACCAACGACCCGGCCCACGCCGCGCCGGTCAAGCTGGTCAGCCACGTCAACGCGATCAACTGGAACCGCATCCAGGACGACAAGGACCTCGAGGTCTGGAACCGCCTGGTCAACAACTTCTGGCTGCCCGAGAAGGTGCCGCTGTCGAACGACGTGCAGTCGTGGAACCAGCTGACGCCCGATGAGCAGCAGACCACGATGCGGGTGTTCACGGGCCTCACGCTGCTCGACACCATCCAGGGCACGGTCGGTGCGGTCTCGCTCATCCCCGACTCGCTGACCCCGCACGAAGAGGCGGTGTACACGAACATCGCCTTCATGGAGTCGGTGCACGCGAAGAGCTACTCGTCGATCTTCTCGACGCTCTGCTCGACGAAGGACATCGACGAGGCGTTCCGCTGGTCGGTCGAGAACGAGCACCTGCAGAAGAAGGCCTCCATCGTGATGGAGTACTACCGCGGCGACGAGCCCCTGAAACGCAAGGTCGCCTCGACGCTGCTCGAGTCGTTCCTCTTCTACTCCGGCTTCTACCTGCCGATGCACTGGTCGTCGCGCGCGAAGCTGACGAACACGGCCGACCTGATCCGGCTCATCATTCGCGACGAGGCCGTGCACGGCTACTACATCGGCTACAAGTTCCAGCGCGGACTCGAGCTCGTCGACCAGGCCAAGCGCGACGAGATCAAGGACTACACGTTCTCGCTGCTCTACGAGCTCTACGACAACGAGGTGCAGTACACGCAGAGCCTCTACGACGGTCTCGGCCTGACCGAGGATGTCAAGAAGTTCCTGCACTACAACGCCAACAAGGCCCTCATGAACCTCGGCTACGAATCGATGTTCCCCTCCTCGGTCACCGACGTGAACCCGGCGATCCTCGCCTCGCTCTCGCCGAACGCCGACGAGAACCACGACTTCTTCTCAGGGTCGGGCTCGTCGTACGTGATCGGCAAGGCGGTCAATACCGAGGATGAGGACTGGGACTTCTGAGACGCTGACGCCAAGGCCCAATGCCGGCGAGAGTGAGCTGCTCGCTGGTGAGTGTTGTCGACGGGTTTCATAGAATGCCGAAACAAGACAAACGCCATTTCGTACCTGCAGCGCTTATCGGGCAGTTCGCGCAGAATCCAAATTCGCTTCGCCTGCGTAAGAGCCGCATCTCGGTCGTCCGCCTTACTCCGCCAAGGTCATTTCTGACTGCCGCCGAGAACGTCGGGCACGCACGAGATCTTTACCGAGGTTCACCTTTCCCTGGTTCCGACAATGACTCGTACTTTTCCACCTTCGAAAAGTTTGCCCAAGAGCCTGTTTCCCGGATCATCGAGGAACTCGGTCGTGGCATTGAATTCGATTCCTGGATAAAGCTCGCGGGTTACGTCACCTCTCAGTTCACCCGCGCGCCAGAGCTTGAACGCTCGCTCGATGAACTAGCTGAGACAAGCGAATGGTCAAGAGACCAGATGGATGTCGGATACATCCTGAACACTCAGCGAGTATCCAGCGCGGTCGTGCGTGCTCGTTGGGAGTTCATGCGTACGCCGAAGGATCTCATTCTGAATGACCGAGGGCTCGCGCCGGTCCAGTTTGGTGATTGGGGGGCTCGTGGGTACTTCTTCCCACTTCGGAAGCGATTCGGCCTTCGAATAGCTGGCGGTCCTCACCCGAAGAGTGTGGCGTGGAATGGCGAGCGGTGGCTCATAGACGTGCCGGTTGCCAATATCAGTGTTGAACAGACCGACAATCTGAACTGTTGGACTTGGTGTGGCGCGGTCGATGAGGTGTACGGATCATCTGCGGAATTGCTTTCCGACACGCAACCGCTAGCGGAACTGATGAAGAATGATCTTCCGAACCTCGTCTCCTATAACCAAGGTGCTAAATTGCTTTCACTTCCCGCATCTCAGCGCATTGAGGATGAAATGCTGCTTATCAGCACCCTTGGGGGCATCAATGCACCAGTTGACGGTGATCCGACTTTGTACGTGATCTAGACCTTCGTTCTCGATCGGACACGGTCTCTCGTGGGAACGACTGCCGTCGAGGCCGAGGTCGAGTACGGAGATCGTGCGAGTCGATCATTCATTTGTCGCCCACCCGGTGGCATCGTGGCGGTGGCGCGATCCGCTTGGTGAGCGTATGCGAACTCGCCAAAGCGGGCACACTTATGGAATGGCGAAACTAGAGTTCAACTGGTATGTCCCGCTTCCTGAGCCGCTCCCTTTGCCATCTGGAGTGCGAGTCCCGGCTGACCACATTGGGATGAGGGGTTGGAGCGGCCGCGCCGAGATGTCGCTGCGTCCAGTGACTGTAAGCGGGTCCCACCCCCTGCTCGGCGTCATGGACATGATGCATAGCGTCGCGGCGCATTTTCATCCTTCGTTGCCTGTGGCAGCCGATTCCGACGCTCTACCTGCTGTCCACGGGCAAGTTACTGTCGTCGAGGTCGCAGCAGCGTTTGCGGGCTCAGAACCTACCGAACGTGAGCTATCCGACGCTTTTGACCGTGGATTGGACCTCATCCGTGCGCTCCAGCGCGCGTACTACCTTGAAACGCAGGACGCAATCTCTCTGGTCGCGCGTGAACAGCTTCCTACGACGATTCTCGTGGTGACCGAGCGCGAAGGCTCTGCCCGTTCGGGAGTCTTCTTCACCCACGACGTTTCCATACGCAGAACGATGATCCCGGAGGAATTGAGCGACAACCGGTTGAATCGTCTCGCCGGAATATTGCGTGCGATGGTTCCTGGCGATCCATTCTGGCCATATGCCGATCTTCGGCGGGAAGCACTCGCAGCGCTCTGGTTGCGCGGAGACTACCGTGCCGCGGTTCTCGGGGCAGCCACTGCAGCTGAGGTGCTCTTGGACACGCTTCTACTCCACTTGTTTTGGGTAGAAGGGGCCAAGCCGGAGGTTGCTGCTGCCCTCCTTGAAGAATCCGGCGTTACTGCCCGCGTCAAGAGCCAGTACGCATCTCGCATTGGTGGCAAATGGAACTTGGCAGGCGGTGATCCTGTTTCTGAATGGCACTCGGCGACGGCGGCAATGCGCAACCGAGTGGCACACGCTGGCCACGAACCCTCGCTTGACGAGGCGCGAGCTGCCATTCAGGGAACACTTCGGTTGGAGGTCCACCTGATGGACCTCGTCTGCACTCCTCCGCGCCTGCAGAAATACATCAAGACGGCACTGGCGATCACGGGAATACCAGGCATCGAGAAGCGTGGTCGCATGTCCCGGCGGATTCGCGAATTGATCGACGCGACACCTCAGGCGGACCTTGATCTCTTCCATCACTGGCGCGACGAGGTCGTCATTGCTCGCGCCAAGTAGCGAAGGCAATGCGTCGCCTGTCGGTGATTGAGGGCAGCGTCGAGGCGACGATGTCGAAGCCGACACCGCCGGATGGGTGCGGCCGTCTAATGCCGACCGCACACACGGCTCAATTGAGGTCCTCGCGCCGCCTGAACTCAAACAGCTCGACTTCGCTCGCATCCACGCCCTGACACCAGTACTACGCTCTTCGGACACGCCGAGGGGCTCACGCCTTTTGTATCGGATTGGCGAGGGCATCGGCGTGGAATGTTCCCAACGGGCCTCAATAGCGCGCCGCCCGAGCCCGATCCGCACCAACGCCACGGTCGTCGCCCGACGCGACCTTATCGCCCAGTGGCACCCCACTATGAATGTCGACCTCCGCCCCGAGCACGTCGTCCCGGCGCCAGCAAACGCATTTCATGCTGCTATCGAGGTTGCGCTCGTACCGTCATCGACCGCGACCTCACGATCGGCGATGTACGTAGTCGTGTCGACGATGTTGTCTTTGAATTCAGCGACTCGGATTCGAATCACTTCCTCAATGGGTTCATTCATACTGCCGTCGTAAAACGGCTCTTTGTCCAGCGGTTGGGACATGGCGACAGCCTAGACGGGGGACGAGGCCTAGGAACCCATGCGGGCAGCGGCGCCCGAGGACTACCGTGAGGGTGTGTCCGCTCCTGCGACCGACGCGACTGACGCACGAGCCGCTCACGCCGACGGCGTGGAGCGCCTGCTGGCGAGCTATCGAGCCCTGCCCGCGACGGCGACGGTGCGGCTGGCGAAGCCGACGTCGAACCTGTTCCGGTCGCGCGACCGGGTCGAGGCGCGGGGCCTGGACACGTCGGGGCTGACGCAGGTCATCGCGGTCGATGGGGAGGCGCGGACGGCCGACGTGGCCGGCATGTGCACCTACGAGGATCTCGTCACGGCGACGCTGCCGCACGGGTTGGCGCCGCTGGTGGTGCCGCAGCTGAAGACCATCACCCTGGGTGGCGCGGTGACGGGGCTCGGGATCGAGTCGACGTCGTTCCGCAGCGGGCTGCCGCACGAGTCGGTGCTGGAGCTCGACATCCTCACCGGCGCCGGCGAGGTCGTGACCGCGTCGGCGGAGGAACACGCCGACCTGTTCCGCGCGTTCCCGAACTCGTACGGCACGCTCGGCTACGCCGTGCGGCTGCGCATCGAGCTCGAGCCCGTCCAGCCGTACGTCGCGCTCACGCACCTGCGGTTCCATGCACTCGCCGACCTCATCGACGCGATGGACCGCATCGTCGAGACCGGCGCACTCGACGACGGCACCCGCGTCGACTACCTCGACGGGGTCGTCTTCAGCGCCGACGAGAGCTACCTCTGCGTGGGCGTGCAGACCGCGGCATCCGGCCCGACCAGCGACTACACCGGTCAGCGCATCTTCTACCGCTCCATCCAGCACGCGGATGGCGCGACGCACGACCGGCTCACGATCCACGACTACCTGTGGCGGTGGGACACCGACTGGTTCTGGTGCTCGCAGGCGTTCGGCGCGCAGCATCCGCTCGTTCGCCGGTTCTGGCCGCGGCGCTACCGGCGCAGCAGCGCGTACTGGAAGCTCATGAGGCTCGAACGGCGGTTCGACATCGGAAACCGCATCGAGCGGTTCCGCGGCCGACCGCCGCGCGAGCGCGTGATCCAGGACGTCGAGATCCCGATCGAGCGGACCGCGGAGTTCCTCGACTGGTTCCTCGCCGAGGTGCCGATCGAGCCGATCTGGCTGTGCCCGCTGCGACCGCGCGACGACACCGACTGGCCGCTGTACCCGCTCGAGCCGCACCGCACCTACGTGAACGTCGGCTTCTGGTCGACCGTGCCGGTCGGCGCCACGGAGGGCGCGACGAACCGGAGCATCGAGCGCAAGGTCAGCGAGCTCGACGGGCACAAGTCGCTGTACTCCGACTCCTTCTACCCGCGCGACGAGTTCGACGCGCTCTACGGCGGCGATGCCTACCGCTCCGCGAAGCGGCGGTACGACCCCGACTCACGGCTCCTCGACCTCTACGCGAAGGCGGTGCAACGACGATGACGACGTTCAAGGAGCGCGGGCCCGGGTTGGCGACGGATGCCACGCCCGATGGTGCGCCGGCGGATGCCGCGACGAAGTCGGATGCCTCGGGCAGGCTCACCCTCGCCGAGATCCTCGAGCTCGTCGCCGGTGGGCAACTCCCGCTGCGGTTCACCGCCTACGACGGCAGCTCGGCGGGCCCGCCCGACGCCCCGCTCGGCATCGAGCTGAAGACGCCGCGGGGCACGACCTACCTCGCCACCGGTCGCGGCGACCTCGGCCTCGCGCGCGCCTACATCGCCGGCGACCTCGAGATCCACGGCGTGCACCCCGGCGACCCCTACGAACTGCTCCGGGCGCTCGCCGACGAGCTCGTGTTCCGGATGCCGCCGCCACGGGCGATCGCGCAGATCCTCCGCTCGATCGGCGTCGAGCACCTGCGGCCGATCGCACCGCCGCCGGGGGAGGCGCCGCCCCGCTGGCGCCGGGTCGCGACCGGGCGCCGGCACAGCAAGGCGAGGGATGCCGAGGCCATCCACCACCACTACGACGTGTCGAACACCTTCTACGAGTGGGTGCTCGGGTCGTCGATGACCTACACCTGCGCGTGCTACCCGCGCCCCGAGGCATCCCTCGACGAGGCCCAGGAGAACAAGTACCGGCTCGTCTTCGAGAAGCTGCGGCTGAGCCCGGGCGACCGGCTGCTCGACGTGGGCTGCGGATGGGGCGGCATGGTGCGTTACGCGGCGCGCCGCGGCATCCGTGTCATCGGCGTCACGCTGTCGGAGGAGCAGGCCACGTGGGCGCAGCGCGCCATCGCCGAGGAGGGCCTGGGCGAGCTCGCCGAGGTGCGCCACGGCGATTACCGCGACGTCGCCGACACCGGCTTCGACGCGGTGTCGTCGATCGGGCTGCTCGAGCACATCGGGGTGCGCAACTACGCGAAGTACTTCCGCTTCCTGCAGTCGCGGCTGCGCAGCGGCGGGCTGCTGCTCAACCACTGCATCACCCGCCCCGACAACCGGTCCGAACCCTCGACGCACGGCTTCATCGACCGCTACGTCTTCCCCGATGGGGAGCTCACCGGTTCCGGGCGCATCATCACCGAAGCGCAGGATGTCGGCCTCGAGGTCCTGCATGAAGAGAACCTGCGCCCGCACTACGCGCTGACGCTGCGCGACTGGTGCGCCAACCTCGTCGAGCACTGGGATGAGGCGGTCGACGAGGTCGGCCTGCCGACCGCGAAGGTGTGGGGGCTCTACATGGCCGGGTCGCGGCTGCAGTTCGAGCGCGGCGGCATCCAGTTGCACCAGGTGCTGGCGGTGAAGCCGGACGAGCGTGGGGGAGTGGGCGAGCTGCCGCTGCGGCCGTGGTGGACGGCGTAGTCGGAGCGCGTCCGGAACCGGTACCTCGGACGTCTCTGCAAGGGGGCCCGAAAGTGATCACGCTGAACCCACCAGTTCTACCTTCATCGGCAGGATCGGGCGCGCCAAGACCTGATCCGGCAGCCGTCTTCGCGGCTGATCCTCCTTGCCCTGGACGGACCCGAGAGGCTACCGGGCGATCTGCCTCGCGACCGCGTCGATGAACCGATCACGCGCGACGCGATTCTCACCGGACGAATTCATGCTGAGCCGACTCGCAAGGACGCCGACTTCCGTCGAACTTCCGTCGGTGCCGCGGATGACGAGCGTCGGCGGCTTGAACAACGAGCCGTCGGAGTCGGCCTCGACGCCGGCGATCTCCGCCAACGCTCCCGGGCCGATCGGCGCGGCCGTTCCGATCATGTCCTGGACCCTGTCGACAAGTCCCACGACCTTCCCGTCGACGCCGGCCTTCCCGAGGCCGAAGGAGAGAAGCTTGGAGACGTCGCCGGTGTTCAGTGGGGCGAAGATGACCCGGTGACTGGTGAGGATCAGGTCGCCGCCGACCGAGGTGATCCCTCCCGGCCGCTTCGAGCCGACGACACGGAGGATCTCAGTCTCTCCTTCGATGAGCTCATACGGCATGGTCTCGCGTCCGCTGCCGCCGATGAGGCGACCCACGGCGTCGAAGTCGAAGTCGGCCATTCTGTTCACCCTCGAACGTGGGCGAGCCGAATCTCGCCGTCAACTCGAAAGCTACTCCGGCCCATGGGCGAACGGAATGCCTGGGCGGTGCCCGGCGCATGAGTGTTCGGCCCCGGCGCACGCGGCGCGGTAATCCGACGTGGGCGGTGCGCGATCACGCACCGCCCACGGCCGGAGCAGCCGTCACTTCCGAGCGAACACGGCCTCCACCTCGACCCCGGCGATGTTCGCCACCAGGGCGTCGATGTCCGCGTCGGTCAGTTCGCCGATCGTGCCGTAGTCCTCGTACTCGCCCGAGCGCAACGCCTGCTCGTACGGGATGCGCAGCGCGGCCAGGTCGATGTCGACCGTGGTGATGCCCTTCACGGACGTCGCGGGCAACTCGACCCAGGCGCCGGCCTGGCGGTCGAAGTCCCCCGGCGTGAGGAGTCCGGTCACCCACACGTAGAGCGAGCTCGACGTGAGCGGTTCCTTCGCGTGCTTGGGGTCGAGGCGCTCGAGCGAGAGTGTCAGCTCGCCGGACGATGGGAGACCGGACGGTTCGTAGAACGAGAAGTTGCGGACGGCGATCGACGGATCGGTGTCGTCCGACCGATGTCCGAGGATGCCGAGTGGCGTCTGCTCGTACTGCTGGGTGCCCGAGGGGTCGAAGACGACCGACGCGGAATCCCCGTCGAGGGTGGCGGTCACCCGTTCACCGGTGAGCGACTTGTCCGGCTTGGGCGCCTTCGGCCGGTGGGCCTTCGCCCCGCTGTCGAGGACGCGCTGGATGATCTCCTCGACGCTCGCCTGGGCTCCGACCACGCGGTCGAGGATCGTGCCGTCGGGGCCGATGAGCAGGCTCGTCGGAACCGCCTGGCCCACGCCGGCGTCGTCGTCCAGCAGGAAGAACTCAGCGGCCCGTGCGAGATCGGAATCGGAGTCGCCCTCCGCGTGCAGCACGGTGTTGGTCAGTTCGAGGGACTCCTGCCAGGCGACGGCGTCCGATCGCGTGCTCGGTTCGCCGGCGTTCGCGCCCTGCTGGAGCACGGTCACGATCGCGAGGTCGACCTTGTAGTCGGTCGCGAGCTTCGCACTCGCATCGCGCAGCATCGGCGCGTAGAAGCGGCATGGCCCGCACCATGCGGCGCAGACGTCGACGATGGTGTACCTGCCCTTCTGCACGGTGTCGCGGAGGTTGTGGCGAGCGCCGTCCTCGCCCTCGGCGTCGATGCCGGCGAGCTGTTCGCCCGGCCGGAAGCCCGGCGGTCGCACGAGCATCCACGCGCCGGTTCGAACGTCGTCACCGACATCGGCGCGCAGCATGGCGCGTCCGCCGACGTCGCCGGCGGTCGCGTGCACCACGATCGCACCGTCGGCGCCCGTGATCGCCGAGTACGTGTCCAGCGCGACCGTGGCGCCCTGCCACGTGTCCGGGACGACGGAGAGCGTCACCTCGACGCCGACCACCGGCTGCCCGGCGTCGTCGGTGACGACCGCCCGGATGGGGTCGGCGAACTCCTCGCCGACCGGCGCCGAGTAGTACGGATCGTCGAAGAGGATCATCTCCGGGACCCCGTCGGCAGCCACCGCGGGCGTCACTCCGGCCGCCAGCGCCATGGCGACGACCGCTGCGGCGGCCACGTGGGTTGCGAGCGCTTTCATCGTGAACCTCCCGGGCCAGGCGCCGCCGCGTCGACGACGCGCATGTCGAACGTCGTCACGATAGGAGGCGCCGTCGGCGACGGCATCGGGCATTTGCCCGCCTCGTTCAGGACCCGTCGAGCAGCCCCGATCGACGGGCTCAGTCGAATCGCACCAGCCCGCTCGTCGCTGCCTTCGTGGCGGCCTCGGCACGAGTGCGGACGCCGAGCTTGCGATACACGGCGCTCGTGTGGTGCATGACCGACTTCGGGGTGATGCGCAGCTCGACGGCGATTTCCTTGTTTCGGAGACCGCGCGTCAGCAGTTCGAGCACCTGCAGTTCGCGCGCCGTCAGCGGCGCGATCGCAGTGGTCGGGGAGGCTGCGCTCTCGGCCGGCGTCGGCACGTCCGCGATCTGCCGCAGGTACGCCCCGAGTTCTCCCAGCGTCTGCTCGCGATCGAGAACCTGCCCGCCCGCGACGGCCGCGGCGAATCCGGCCGGGCCGAGCGTCGCGCGGAACCGCTCGACGGCCGCCCGGTACCGCTCGCCGTGCTCCGGTGCTGCCAGCGCCAGCACCGCATCGACGTGCGATGCGATGGCGCCGTGCAGCCTCGCTCCGACGCGGTGGTCGCCGCGGATGTCGGCGATGAGCGCGGCGAGCATGACCGAGACCGTCAGGCCGTTCAGGAGGTCGACCCGGCGCAGGGCGGACTGACGCATGGTGAGCCAGGACGCGGCCGCCGCGGCGTCGCCGCGGTCGACCGCCGAAAGGGCGAGCGCGGCGAGCACGTGCAGCTCGCGCGGCGTGTCGTCGAGATCGCGGGCGATCTCGAGCACGTCCTCGAGGCGAAGGCGGCCGTCCTGATCGGGCAGGGTCCCCGTCGGGAGGGAGTGCAGCACCAACGCCGCGAAGACCACCGTGCGCCGGTCGTCGGAGCGGATGGCCCGTGCGAGCCCCGAGGTCGCGAGCCCGGCAGCCTCGTCGTACCGGCGGAGATTGCCGTACATCGAACTCGCCGAGACCTCGAATCGACCCGTCCACCGCGTATGCCCGAGCTCCCCGGCGAGGCGCATCCCCTCGGCGCAGGCCGCGAAGGCCGCCGGCACGTCGCGGGTGGCGGACACCGCCAGGAACCGGGTGCGCAGCGCCATGAGGAGGGGAAGCGGGGCGCCCGAGTCACGGGCGAGGACGAGCGCCTCGGCCACCCGAGCCGCGATGACCCCGGCCTTGTCCTGGGCATCGGGCGTCAGGCTCTCGAGCTGCGCCGACCAGATGAGCGCGTCGCGCCGTGCGCTCGGATCGCCGGCGCCCGGCGCATCGAGAAGATGCCGCAGCAGGTGCAGCACTCGATCGCCTGTTCCGCGCCGTTGCGCCTCCCAGCCGAGGTCCGCCGCGAGGCGGAGCGCCCTCGCAGCATCGTGCTCGATGAGCCAGTGGAGCGCGTGCAGGCACTCCGGGAAGTCCTCGCCCATGATCGCGAGTGCGGCGTCCTCGTCGGCGTCCTCGACCGCCTCCGCCGCACGACGGGCCCGGTCCGAGAAGTGGCGGGCGTGGCGATCGCGCGCTTCGGAGGCGTGCCCGGACGCCTCGAGCCGCTCGCGTGCGAAACCCTGGACGAGTCGACTGAGCCGGTACCGGCCGAGCGTCGTCGCCGAATCCAGCTCGGCCAATCGCAGGTCGAGGAGCTCGCCGAGGGGGTTGTAGCACGATGCGACCAGGCCCTCGCAGACCGCTTCGACGGCCTCGATGGCGAACGGGCCGGCGAACACCGAGAGCAGTTCCAGCAACCGCTGCGCCGCGGCGGAGGACATCTCGTGGGTCGTCAGGACCGCATCACGCACCCCGCGCGCGCGATCGCCCGCACCGATCGGGGCGGTGAGCACGTCGAGGGCACGGCGGGGATCCGACAGGAGCGGATCGAGGTGGGTCAGGGGGATGAACGGCAGCCTGCAGGCGGCGAGTTCGATCGCGAGCGGGTTGCCGTCGACGGACGAGCAGATCCGACGGATGCGGTCGTCGACCTCCGGTCCGTCGCCGACGTCGACCCCGACGCTCGCGGCGGCCTGACGGAACAGCTGCGCAGCGGCATCCGCCCCGAGCGGCCCGACGAGCACGGGTGCGCAGCCCGGCGCACGGAGTTCCGGCACCGATTCGACGAGTATGGTGAGGGCGCCGTCCTGTGCGGCGAGCCGCACGAGCGACTCGGCCTGCGACGCGAGCGGATCGCCTCGATGGATCACCAGCAACGACCGATCACGGTTCCCGCCGGGGAGCGACAACGGCATGCGGGCCGTGAAGCTCCGGACCGCCGGCATCACGTCGCCGATGCCCTCGGTTCGCAGTTCGAGGTGCTGGACGTCGGCGAAGCGACCTGTGGTGCGCTGGAGCACGCGCTCGACCAGCGCCGACTTGCCGACACCCTCCGGCCCGGTGACGTTGACCACGAATGGGCCGTCCGGTTGCAGCAGCCGGTCGAGTTGCGCGCGTTCCGTGTCCCGACCGACCAGCGGCAACGGTGAGGTCATCTCATCTGCCTCGGCCACGGTGCCATGCCACGATGATGCCAGCCCTGGCCGGGAATGGGAACCGAACGCGGTCGGGGCTTCGGGCTCAGGCCTCGCGTTCGACGGGTGCCTGCAGCTCGGTCACCCAGTCGGGGCCGGGTTCGTGCCCGTCGGCCACGAGGTAGACCTCGCGGGTGGGGCCGGTGATCCGGTACCCCTCGGCGACGATGCCGTCGACCAGCGTGCGCCACGACTGCCCGATGCCGGTCATGTCGCCGCGGTGGATCAACGTGGCCATGGTTGCGACGGCAGGCAGCGTCACGACGTCGTAGCCCGCGCCGGGCTGCGGTTCGGGCTCGGCCGTGTAGGACACGTGCACGGCGAGGTCGTCGCTGCCCTCGACCGGTTCGTACCAGAAGATGCCCGGCCCGATGAGCGGCCGGCCGGCGGCGGTCAGTGCGTCGTCGAGCCGGGTGATTGCGGGGCCCACGACGGGACCGACGTTCTCGGGGCCCATGCCGGGCGCGACGGTGCTGGTCGCGTAGACGGTGACGGGCGCGACGGTGCGGTATTGGATGGTGTCGCTCATGGTCTCTGTCCCTTCGAGGAGTCGGAGTCGCCGCTCCAGTCGTGCGAGCCGTGCGGTGTCGTCGGCGACGGATGCCGCGAGCTCGGCGCGACGCTCGGCGAGAGCGTCGTGCACACCTCCGTCCCCGTCGTCGGCGAGGGCCACCGCGATGCGGTCGAGGCCGATTCCGTAGCCGCGCAGTTCGACGATGCGCAGCAGCCGCTGCAGCTGGGCACTCGAGTACCGGCGGTACCCGCTGTGCTCGTCGACGTGCGCCGGTTCGAGCAGCCCGATCGCGTCGTAATGGCGCAGCATCCGCACGCTCACGCGTCCGAATGCGGCGAATTCTCCGATGGTGTACATGGTGGAGACCACGTTCGACCATGACACGGTGTGAGGGTCAAGCGACACTGTCGGGTCGGACATGAGGCGGATCAGTCCACCCGTCGCCGAACGCGGCGGGTTGACCATCAACGCTGGGTGGGTGCGATCGAATCGGACCACGATAGTCGGGTCCGTCCCCTGCGCGATGAGCAGGCTGGATGCCGAAAGGGGGTCACCGTGGTCGCTGCGTTGAATCGGCTCGTCGAGGTCGTCGAGGAGCACCTCACCGATGGTGAGATCGACCTCGCCGGCCTGGCGCGCGGACTCGGCACGACGGAGTACCACCTGCGGCGCATGTTCTCGTCGCTGGCGGGCATGCCGTTGTCCGAGTACGTTCGGCGGCGGCGGATACCGTCGTGGCATCGCTTGGACGCATGACGATCTCCGAGACCGACCTCGTCCACCTGCGCCGGGCCGTCGAGCTCGCGCGTGAGGCGCTCGCCGACGGCGACGGTCCGTTCGGGTCGGTGCTGGTCGTCGCGTCCGGCACGGTGCGGTTCGAGGACCGCAACCGTGAGGCGCACGCGTGGGTCGGGCTCGGGCGTATCGTGTACGTCGCGTCGGCGGAGCAGATCAGCGGATGGCGCGCAGCGGCCGGCGCCGCGGCATCTGCTGTCGCGGTCTTGCCGATCATGGCCGTCGCGCCTGGGCTGCCGGTCGAGGGGCCGGTCGACGAGTTCGTGCCCGAGGTTCGGGCGCTGATAGAGCAGACGGCTCGGTCGACCTGATCGAGCGCACCGGATCAGGCGGCCGGTTCCACCGCCACCTGCACTTCGTTGTGGCGCAGGAACCACGGGGTTATGGGCGGGTTGAAACGCGCGAAGCGCGGTTCGCCGCGGACCGTGAGCCCCGCGGAGCTCACCTCGGCGAGCAGTTCGTCGCGGTGCTGCTCCCACGACTCCCGCGTCCAGCGACCGCTGAACCGCAGTACGGCGACCAGCTGCTCCGGCACCGTCCGCAACCTCACCTCGGGACGAGTGGGGATCGGCGCCTCGCCCTCGGTGATCCCCGCCGGCAGCACGAAGGCCACGACCTGCCCCTCACCGCTCCGCTCCTGCAGGACGGGCGCCGTCATCGCGATCTTCTCCGACGACTGCACCACCGGCGCCGTCATCTCGATCGAACGGCGGGCGGCGTTCTCACCGCCGATATAGCCCGCGAGCAAGCGGAAGGCCTGATTCCCGGCATCCTCGAACGGCACGCCACGCACCACGGTCTCGGCCACGACGTGCGACGGATAGCGACGCACCTCCCACCCGCCATGCTCCTGGACGAGGTCGAACGGCTGCTGCTCGGTCACATGTCCGAGGCTACGCCCGCGCCCGCGCCGCCGGCCCGCGGAGCTGCGGAGCTAGCGACTCACCGTGACATTCCCCCCGCCGATGGAGGTTGTGCTCACTGCGTGGAGTACCTGGCCGGAGGGGCTCAGTGCGGTCACGGCGACGTCGTCATTCTGCCCGCCCTTCCCGCCGTCCGTTGCCACCACTCTGATCGTGCGGTGCCCACCGGAGAGCGCATCGATGACCTTCCGGGTCCTGGGATCGGTGACCGTGAGCGACGCGGTCGCCGTCAGGCTGACTCGCGCACCGGCGATGGCCAGGTCGCCACCCTGCCACGAGTCGGATGCCAGGAGGTACTGATAGCCGGTGTCGGGATCGACCCAGGAGAACGTGGCGCTGCCCTGCGGCTCGCGCTCCTTGCCGTACCTGACGGACAGTCCGAACTGGCCGCGGCCGTCCGCGGAGCCGGGGTCGGCCATCCAGCCGCCGCCCGAGGCCGAGGCCCCGCGTACCGGCTGGTACACCGCGAGCTGGTCCGTGGTGATCGGCCCGGTGAAGTAGCCATTCGTCGGGCTGACCCGCACGACGACGCGGTACACATCGGGTGCGAGTCCGGGAGCCTGCGCGGACGCGTGGCCGAGGCTGTCGACGGCCACGCCCGTCATGCTCGCCGTCGGGGTGTTCGACGTGTTGCCGGACGAGAACAGGAGGAAGTCGACGGTCGCCTTCGTCACGTCTCCGTCGGACCCGTCATCGGCCTGTGCAACAGTGGCTGCCAAGGATGCCGTCCCACTGCCCGTATCGCTTCCGGCGGCATCGACGGTCGACACGTACCACTCGCCGTCGTAGGACAGGGTGGACGTCTCGCGCTCGACGTTCACCGCCCCTTCGTACGAAACGCGGTAATTGGGGTTGCCGAGCCCGTCGCAGCCGGAGAGCGGATATGCGCCGGCCGAGGAGGTGACACGACCCTGGTCGATATCCAGGCCGTCGGCGCGGCATCCGGAGAGCTCACCGGTGAGCGTGTCCGACCCGAGGAGGCCGTCGACGGACCACGACACGTCGAGGTCTGGCACGGGGTCCGAGTACTGCACCTCGGCGGGTGTCACGGTGACGGTCGCTGGTGCAGGAGTCACGGTGAGGGTTCCGGAGACATACTCGATCGCGTAGTCGGGTCCGGCGTCGCCACCACTGCACACGATGGGGTGATCCCCGGCGGTGAGCGGATCGGTGGTCTCGCACACGACCCCGGCCACCGCGATCGATGGGCTGACGGTGTACGTGAATTCCGGAGTCGCACCCCCGTACTGCATGCTCGTGTCCTCGGCCGTGACGCTCAGGGGGGCGGGCGTGACGGCGAACTCGCTCGATGCCTGAGGTGCCGGCAGGTAGTCGTCGTCGCCGTCCTGGTCGGCGGTCACGCGGCAGGTGCCCACGCCCACGGCGGTGATCGCACCGGTCTCCGCGTCGTAGCTGCATATCGCGGCCGAGGCGGGATCGATGGCGATCGTCACCGGAGCCGAGGCGCTCGACGATGCGACGACGGGCTGGGACTCGCCGTACGTGAGGTCGTCGAGTGGCTCGATGGTGATGGACTGCTGGCCTCGCGTCACCGCGAAGCTGGTCGTCGCCGGGACGGCAGGCAGGTACGAGCTGTTGCCGGCCTGGGTGAGGACCAGGGAGCAGGTTCCGGATGCGAGGGCGGACACCGTTGCTCCCGACACCGAGCACACGGTGCTGGACTCGGGCACGACGGTCGCGGTGACCGGAAGACCGGATGACGCGGTGGCGGGGATCGCCTCAGTGTCTCCGACCGGCAGAGACGCCCAATCACCGACGGTGATGGTCTGCTCACCGCGGTAGATCTCGAAGGCGCCCGTGAGGGATGCGGGTGCGTAGTCGGCGTTCCCGAGCGTCTTCACGACGAACGTGCACGTCCCGGGCGCGTCGGCACGGAGGGCCTCGAAGCTCCCCCCCGAGTAGACCGCACCGCAGCTGATGCCGGCTTGAGAAACGGTGAACGGCAGCCCTGACGCTGTCGTGATGGTGGGGGTCACGGATTCTCCGAGTCGCACGGTCGTCGGCCCGTCGACGGTGATCCGATCCGCCCAGCGGGTCTCGAGGACATTGATGGGATAGGAGGTCACGGTGTATGCGCCGTCCGCCGTGGTCTTGGCCAGGTAGGCGGTCACCAATCCTGTCTGGATGAACGAGTGGGTGACCGTAGCGCCGTCCGCCGATTGGTATCCGGGAGGGATCCCTTGTACGCCGAAGCTGTTGGACGAGAGGTCCTTCGTGGGGAACCACCATTTGTACGAGGCGTCCGCCTCGCCGGGCGCACTGAACGTCGCCGCTTCGTACACATCCACGGTCTCCGGCACGGAGCCCGCGTTCACCGGCCTCGAGTCGGCGACGAGCTTCGCAGAGACCTTCGTGCCGCCGGACACCGTCAGCTGCAGCGTGTCGGTGACCGACGCGTCGGCCGAGTCAGCCCCTGCACCCACCGGCGTCACCACGAATCGATCCCCGTCAGTGCCGTCCCAGATGCGCGCGGCGACGTACGCGCGCCCATCCCAGCCGGTGAACCTCATGTCGAGCGATTGGATCGTCGGCCGGGAGAAGCTGGGGCTCTGCACGAACCACCCGTGCCCGCTCGCGCGAGTCACGGTCGCGCCGCCCCGATACGGGTCGTCGGCGGCGATGAACCGCTGGTCCGTGAAGGTGCTCGACCCCTGCTTCGTCACGCGGAACACGGGGTCCCCGGCGGCAATGGACGCGGGAGCCGGCGAGTTGACGCAGCCGACACGGTAGGCGGACCCGCCGATGACGAGTCCGCTGTCGCAGGGCTCGGGTGTCGCTTCCGGCAGCGTCCCGGTGAGGAGCATGGTGAACAGGCCCGGGTACCACTTCGGCTTGCGCTGCTCATCCGTCAGGCCGGGGAACGTCAGGGCCGCATCGTCGGCCCGGAGTCCGGCCTGGAGGTCCGGAGGAGTGGAGAGGGCGTACTGCCAATTCTCGTAGAGCCGCTGACCCATGTTCAGCTGAGTGTCGAGCTGGATGCTTGCGACGACCATGACCACGACGAAGAGGACGGCGGTAGCGGTGGCCGAGGCGACGGCGCCCACCGCGACTGCCCCGATCGTTCCGCCGTACACCGCCCAGGGGAAGATCCCGTCCGCCACCAGCGCGATGGACAGGGAAAGCGGGATCGTGACACCGGCGGCTGCCAGCGCGGCACCGGCGGCGGCGCTGGCAGCGATCGAGGCCGCGACGTTGGAGAAGTCGAGGTTCGAGACGACCGGCGCCAGAACTTTGTACTGTCCGTAGCTCAGGAACTGCTCGTAGCTGGGCATGGGCACGGCATAGTTCGCCAGCCCCGTGCCAGGCGTATAGCAGGTCTGGTCGATATAGCCCGTGTAGTCGTCCGCGTAGATCCCAGGCGCCCGGTACAGACAGTACCCCCCAGTGGCTGCGCTCTTGTCGGGGTTGTTGTAGTTGACCGGCTGACTCGTGCGGTACGTGGCCTCCGTCAGCCCCGAGTACCGGAGGTACTCGTCGATGCTCGCGCGCGCCGCTGCGATGTTCTGCTTCTGCACGAGCGTCTGAAGCCATCGGTAGGCGGCGTGTTCGTCGGAGGTGCGCTGCGCAGCATCCTTCTTGATGATCCTCACCATGTCGACCCACAACTGAGTCCTCACCTCGTTGCGACCCCAGCCGAGGACGGCGTTCAGGTCGCCGGACGGCAGGGCGTGGTTCTGCAGGACCTCCTCGGCCGCCTTGGTCTCGATTCGCTGCAGAGCCGGCCAGTCGGCCACCGGGACCGTGTTGTAGTCGATGACCTTCGGCGGCGTTCCCAGCACGTCTGCACTGGCCGACGACGGGACGAGGTGCATCAGGGTCAGCAGCACGGCCAACGCGGTGACCGCGGCGACGCGAGCCCTCATCACGGAGCGCCATCCGCCTCGCGGTGCGTTCCTCACGGCAGTCTGGGGTGCGACGGACCAGCGGGCGTCTTCATGCATGGGTCCACGGTGGCGCCCGCCCCTCGAGGCGTCTACGGGCATTTGCCCGCCTTGACGCGATCTGGTCGGGCGGCGTGGCAGAGTGAGCGCATGACCACCGCTCGCATCGCCGTCATCTTCAACCCGAGCAAGATCGAGCGCGACGAGCTCTGCGACGCCTTCGATCGCGTGGATCCGGACGCCTGTGCCGCCGCCTCCTGGTTCGAGACCACTGAGGACGACCCGGGTCGCGGAATGGCGCGAGAGGCGCTTGCGCGAGGCGCCGAGGTGGTCGTGGTGGCCGGAGGCGACGGTACGGTTCGGGCCGTCGCCGAGGTGCTCGCCGGAGAGGATGCCGTGCTCGGCGTCATCCCGCAGGGCACCGGCAACCTGCTCGCCCGCAACCTGGAGGTCCCGATCGGCGACACCGAAGCGGCGATCGAGCGCGCGCTCGGAACCGGTGAGCGGCGCATCGACATCGGTTGGGTCGACACGGGCGACGGCGAGGAGCGCGGCTTCGCCGTCATGGTCGGATTCGGTCTGGATGCGCACATGCTCGTCGAGACCGACGACGACCTGAAGGACAAGGCCGGCTGGCTCGCCTACGTGGCCGCGCTCGGCAGGGCGATCGCCGCCTCGGATGTCGTCGAGTTCACCCTCGCGATCGACGACGACGACCCGCAGACGCTGAGCGGGCACACCTTCATCGTCGGAAACTGCGGCACGGTGCAGGGCGGCGTCGCACTGCTGCCCGATGCCGTCCTCGACGACGGGCGACTCGACGCGCTCGTCGTGAGTGCCGACGGCCTGGTCGGGTGGCTCGACACCGTGCGGTCCTTCGTATGGGACAACGGCATCCGCCGCTTCTTCGCGAAGGACGATGAGGCGGCCGACGCCGAGACCGCCACGCATCTGTGTGGCACGCGCATGACGGTCGAGCTCCCGAAGCCCCTGCCGTTCGAGATCGACGGCGAGGAGGCCGGCGATGTGCGGGCGTTCACCGTGCGGGTCCAAGCCGGGGCGCTCCGCGTCCGCTGAGCACCTGTCCGCGCTTGCCGATCGACTACTTCGGCGAGTCGTGGGCCAGGAGGCGCCGCACCCATTCTTCGTACTCATCGAGGTCGAGCTGAGCGAGTGTCAGACTCTCGTCGATCCACTCTGCTGACTTGGTGGCCGTCTCTTCCTGGGAGGGCGTGAGGTCGGGCTCATTGACGCTCGTCACCCCCAGCCAGACCGGCAGCGCCTGTGTGTCGAGAATGATGCTGACGAGCTTGAGCTCGATCTCGAGTGCCTTCTGAGCGTCGGGGGAAAGCGCGTCCCATTCGATCCGGCGGCGCGCGTCATGCCCGGGTGCCGGGATGAACGGAGGTGCCCCCGCAGAGCGGGATCGGATGGCGCGTCCGAGCAGCTCAGCGCGCTGGATGATGGCTTGCTGGGCTTCGTTCCACTTCTCTGCGCGCGGCAGTGCGTCCTGCATGTCCTCCAGCGCCTGCTGCGCGGCATCGAGCTTCTCGGCTTCTGCTTCGGCCTCCTTGCGGAGCTTTCGGCCCTTCCAGACGAGCACTCCACCGATGGCCAGAAGCGCGGGCAAGGCGACGATGCCGGTCAGGACCGCCGCGCCGCCCGCGACGCCCATGCGACCGACTGCGAGCGAACCACTTCCGAGCCAGGCGAGCGTGGTGCTGGAGGCAGCCGCGCCGGAGAGCGAGGCGATTGCAGCCCCAGTCGATGCAGTCCCGGCGGCCGAGAGGGCGACGAGCACGCCGGCCGCGGTTCCTGATCCCGGCCCACCTGCGGCGCCCGCGCCCGCCGTGCTCTCGGTCAGCGCCTTCAGGACGCTGGCCTCCGTCTTTCCCCTCAGTTGCCGGATCTCGCCCTCGAGCGATCCTGCCGTCTCGTCGGTCGCCCCGGCATCCTCGGGATCGAGCCGCAGTCGCCAGTCGAACCTCGCGGCCGTCTCGAGGAACGGCAGGACGAATCCATTGCACGCTCGCTCGAGCGTGCGCTCGGAGTTGCGGATCTGGAACGTGACCCGTTCGGTGAGCAGGTTCGACGATGCGATGATCTGTGCTCGCCGAGCCTCGTTCTCGATGTAGATCGGCCCGGCGATGGCACGGGCGAAGACGCCGGGGCGCGAGAGCGCCGCGAGCGCTCGCTCCGTCTCCTCCTCGAGTTCCGCCTCCGTGTGCCCGAGCGCGTCCAGGAGACGTTGGCGGTACCGACCGGTCGGGTCGGTCTTGCCGGACTCGATGCGGGAGATCGCCACGGCGGCGCTCTTCGGGCTCTCGTCGCTTCCATATCCGGCGATCCGCCCCAGCTCCTGCTGGCCCGTGCCGTTGGCGCGTCGCCACTCCCGCCCCCACGCCTTGAGTACCGATGCCTGCGCGGTCAGGCGGGGGTTCGGATCTGCGCGCGGGGTCGCCACTCTTGACACCTACCCTAACCTCGTGCCTATACTCGGGCTAATGCGGGGCTAACTTAGCACCCGTATCCGCCCACTCTATAGGGAGATCATCATGACTATGAGTGCACTGCCCGTGTGGTCGGAGCGGTCGGAGCAGGACACGCCCTCGTCCGCGACCGGGACCGGAACGAGCGAGCCGCACTACGAGGCGCGCGCTCGCAACGGCAGCAACCCCTGGCTGATGCTGTTCCCCCTCGGCGCTGCAGCGGCGGTCTCGGCCGCTGTTCTGCTGCGGCGACCGGCCGTGCGCAAGGCGTGCGGCGAGGTTGTCCGGGATCCCGAAGTGCGTCAGGTGTGCAGGGATGCCGGCGAGCGCACGTACCGCGTGGTCGCCGCATCTTGGCGCCGGCATGGTGGCCCGGAAGGATTGGCCGAGACCTTCCTGCGCTGACTTCGCCAGCGACGACGGTCGACGCGCGCGGGAGCAGGCCCCCGCATGGCGCAGAGCTCGGCTCCGTGCCATCCGCTGTCGCCGTCTCGGCCTCTCGTTCGGGCCGGGCGATCATCGCTCAGCGCCATCCGAGCGCCGGGGCGACGTGGGTCAGGAGCGACTCGAGCACGTGCGCGTTGTAGTCGACGCCGAGCTGGTTGGGCACGGTGAGCAGCAGGGTGTCGGCGGCGGCGATCGCCTCGTCCTCGCGGAGCTGGTCGATGAGCACATCCGGTTCGGCGGCGTAGCTGCGGCCGAAGACGGCGCGGAAGTCGTCGATCACGCCGAACTGGTCGGAGCGGTCGCCGCCGCCGACGAAGTAGGCGCGATCCATGTCATTCACGATCGCGAAGATCGAGCGGCTGACCGAGACCCGCGGCTCGCGCTCGTGGCCGGCCTCGGCCCAGGCGGCGCGGTAGGCCTCGATCTGCTTGCGCTGCTGCACGTGGAAGGGCTCGCCCGACTCATCCTCTTTCAGTGTCGAGCTCATGAGGTTCATGCCCTGCTCGGCTGCCCACACGGCCGTGGCGTCGGAGCCGGCGCCCCACCAGATGCGGTCGCGCAGTCCGGGCGACTGCGGCTGGATGCCGAGCGGGCCCGGGTGCGGGTTCGGGAACATCGGGCGCGGATTCGGCTCGGCGAACCGGGCGCCGTCGATGACCTTCAGGAAGACGCCCGCGTTGTTGCGGGCGACGTCGGCGATGGTCGATCCCTCGGGCGCCTCGTAGCCGAAGTATCGGTAGCCGTCGACGACCTGCTCGGGTGACCCGCGCGAGATGCCGAGCTGCAGTCGGCCGCCGGCGATGAGGTCGGCGGCGCCGGCATCCTCGGCCATGTACAGCGGGTTCTCGTAGCGCATGTCGATCACGCCCGTGCCGAGCTCGATCCGGCTCGTCTTCGCGCCGGCCGCCGCGAGCAGCGGGAACGGGCTCGCGAGCTGGTTCGCGAAGTGGTGCACGCGGAAGAACGCGCCGTCGGCCCCGACCTCCTCGGCCGCGACCGCGAGGTCGATCGACTGCAGCAGCACGTCGGACGCCGATCGGGTCTGCGAGCCGGGCGAGTTCGACCAGTGGCCGAACGAGAGGAAACCGATGCGCTTCATACAGGGGTGCAACGCCGGGGGCGGCGCGGCATTCCGCGGGGCGCCGCTCCCGGCGGCGCGATCAGGGCTTCTCGTCGAACACCACGCAGAGGTACTGGATGCCGAAGAACGTGCCCGTGTTGATGTTGAACGGCGCGTGCAGGCCGGTGTCGGCCGTCTTGCCGCCCGGGTAGAGGTAGGTGTTGGGGCTGAGCGCCAGCGGCCCGCCCTTCACCGTGACCCTGAGCACCGGCACGGTCGAGGTCCAGTCGAGCCGCGGGCCGGCGCCGTTGTCGTAGATATTGGTGACCGTGAACGTGCCGTCGAAGTAGCCCTGTTCGGCCACCGGGTCGACCTTCAGGCCGGGGTAGTCCGCGCACATCTCGAACTCGGGCGGGAGCTGGAGGTCGACGACCTCGCCGCCCTCGGCGCCGTAGGCGGTGCACGCGTCCTGGGACTCGAACGCGGTCATCGGGTCCTCGGCGCTGGCCAGTCCCATCCAGCCGTCGTCGTCGCACAGCTGGGCGACCGCGCTGTTGCCGCCCTTGCCGCCGTGCCCGTTGCCTCCCTTCGCGCCCGTCATCGAGACGGTGAGCACGAGGGCCAGCATGGCGGCGAACAACAGGAGGAGCGGTTTCGGCAGTCGGTGCGCGGTGATCATCGGTGATTCCCTTCGCTCGGTCGCGGGAGCCACCGGTACGACCGACCGCTCGGGAACGACCCGGCGGCCCCGGTCACCTCCGTCAGACCGGACAATAGTCCCCGGTACGGATGCCGGCAAGAGACCTCAGTGCTCACTGTCGGCGCCGGCCCCGCTCGTGCATCCTTGAGCCATGCAGGAGCGCAACGACGCCGGCGGTGGCAGGCGACTGATCGGGCGGGTCCGCACTGCGGACGACACGGCCCGCGTCACCACGTTCGAGCTGTTCTTCGACCTCGTCTACGTCTTCGCGTTCACGCAGGTCAGCCGCCTCATGGCCGAGACGCATTCGGGGTTCGGGATCCTGCAGGCGCTCATCGTGCTCGGCCTGCTCTGGTGGACGTGGTGCGCCTACAGCTGGCTCGCCAACCAGGCGCCGGCCGACCAAGGCGTCGTGCGCATCGGCATGAGCGCGGCGATGATCGCGGTGTTCGTCATCGCGCTCGCGATCCCCGAGGCCTACGAGGACCTCGACGGCGGATGGTCGGGCCCGCTGGTGCTGGTGATCGCCTACACGGTCGTCCGCCTCATCCACATGGGGCTCTACCTCGTGGCCGCGGGCGACGACCGCGCGCTCGCGATGCAGGTGCTCCGAACCCAGGCGGTCGCGATGGCGCCGGCGACCATCCTCCTGCTGATCGGGGCACTCGTCGGCGGCCCGGCGCAGACCTGGATCTGGCTGGCCGCGTTCCTCTGGGACGTCGCCCTCACCTACGCCAGTTCGCGAGGCGGCGGCGGATGGCGCATCTACTCGCCCGGCCATTGGAGCGAGCGGTACGGGCTCATCGTGATCCTCGCCCTCGGCGAGTCCATCGTCGCGATCGGCGTCGGGGTCGCGCAGGAGCCCATCGACGCCCCGATCACGCTCGGTGCCGCGCTCGCGGTCACGCTCTCGATCCTGCTCTGGGCCGCCTACTTCACCCGGGTCGCGCCCGCGGGCGAGCACGAGCTCGAACGCCGCACGGATGCCGCACGCGTCGTGCTCGCGCGCGATGCCTACACCTACGCGCACTTCGTGATCGTCGCCGGGATCATCCTCGCCGCGCTCGGCGTGGAGGATGCCATGGCGCACGTCACCGACCCCGAGCCGTTCGGATGGTTCGGCGCCGCCGCGCTCGGCGGGGGCCTCGCGGTCTACCTGCTCGGTACCGTGGGCTTCGCGCGCGTGGTCGGCATGGCGTGGCCGTGGGTCCGGATCGCGACCGCGCTCGTGATGGCCGCCGCCAGCCCGCTGCTCGCCATCATCGCGCCGATGGCGGCGCTGCTCGTCGTGGTCGCGATCGTGGCGGTGGGACTCGCCGTGGACGGCGGTCGCCGCGGCCGCACGGCGACCGCGGCGACGACCTGAGGCGCTCGCCGGGCGCGTCAGGCGGGAGGAGCCGCGACCTCTCCCGCGCTCGTCGCACCCTCGACGATCTCCTGCGGGCGCTGCAGGAGGCCTCGCGTGATCCCGCCGACGACCATCCACGCCAGCGGCGCCGCAGCCAGGAGGAGGACCTCGCCCGCGAGATTGCCCCACATCCCCGAGCGGAGCTGTTCGAGGGTCTCGGCGGAGATGTAGGCGCGGCTCGAGAACGAGACCACGACGTTGCTGCCCAGCCAGAGCGCCCACCAGGCCACCTGCCACGACGGTCGCGAGAGGCCGGCCGCTCGCCAGAGGTCGGAGATGTTCTGGTACGGGAACCAGAGGTTGACGATGGGGATGAACCATGACGACGCGTGGCGACCCGGAGAGCGTCGCGTGCGCCTGACTGCCTGCTTCGCGGCACGGTACTGCCACATCGCCCAGAGCACGCCGGTCACGATGAGGGCGATACCGCCGAGGCCGTTGACGAGCGCCGACATCACGTCGTAGGTGTCGAACGAGCCGATGACCGTCTCGTCGCCGCCGAGGAACCGCGTGATCGCGCTGATGCCGAACGCCTCGGTGGCGATGTTCGCGGCGGAGAGGGCGCCGCAGACGATCAGGAGCACCTGGGTCGCCGACGCCAGCTTGGCGAGCTTCCTCATCGAGGCCGCAGCGGCCTGCGCGTCCTGCACGGGCGGCAGGGGTGGTGCCGGAGGCGCGGGCGGCACGGGCGGTGCCGAGGCGGTGTCCGAGGCTGCCTCGAGGGCGGCTTCCGGGGGTGTGGGGCTCGTGGTCATGGGTGGCCTTCGCGGGGGGAGGGGGTCGTGGAGGGCGCCGGCATCCGGACCGCCCTCCACGGTCGGGTCGCGAGTCACTGTAGCGACGCGCCGACGCCGTCATGGTCACGTTTCGGCCACGCCGACGGGGCGGCGAAGGTGATCCGACGGCACGTCCGGATCGCCGCACCGATCCGGTCGGGCGCAGGAGTGGGACGATCGTCCCACTGGTGTTACGCTCCCGAGCGTGATGACGCACCCCGGCCGGATCCTGCGCGTCGGGATCGCCATCGTGATCCTGCTCGCCCTGGGAGCCGGGATCGCCGTGGCCCTGACCGACGCCCTCGGCATCCGCTCGGAGCCCGCCGACGTGCCCGTCGAGACCGCCGCGGTCGCGGAGCCGGTCGAGTTCGCGGCACCGCCCGTATTCGCGACCTCCGAGGCGCCCGACGGTCCGCGCATGCGCGCGGCGCTCGAGGAGCTCGACGACGCGGTGGCAGATGCGCCGAGCACCGACGGGCAGGCGACGCTGTCGGTCCGGGTCGACGGCTCGGTCGGCGATGCGACCGAGGGCGACGCGGTGGATGACGACGCGGGCGACGACACGTACCGCCTCGAGGGCTCACGTGACGCGCTCACCGTCATCGGGCGCACCGAGGCGGGCGCCATCCGTGGCGTCTACGACCTCGCCGCCGCGGTGCGCGACGGCCGACCGGTCGACGAGCGCGCGGGGGAGACCGTGACGTCGCGCCTTGGGTTCCGGATGGCCGACCTCGGCGCGGTCGGGGTCGCCGTCGACGAGGCGGCCCACTCGGCGGGCACGGACTACTCGCACAACTCCCGCGCGTTCGAGGACGTCATCCTCGCCGAGGCGCCGTACGTCGACGACGTCGCGCTCGCCGAGGCGCGCACCGACTTCGACGCGTACGTCGACCACCTGCTGGCCGAGGGGTACACCGCGATCACGGTGCCCGGCCTGCTGGAGTACCTGACCTTCTCGGACGTCGGGGACGGCACCGAGATCTACGCCCCCGACGACGAGCACGTCGCCCGCGCGATCGCGATGCGGAACGCGTTCGGATCGCTGTGGGCGTCGGCCCGCGCCAAGGGGCTGCAGGTGTACCTGCGCACCGACATGCTCGTGGTCACGACGCCGCTCGAGCGGTACCTGCAGGACCGGTTCGGCGGGTTCGCCACCGACGATCCCGAGTTCTGGGAGGTCTACGCGGCCGGGCTCGACGAGCTGTACCGCGAGATGCCGTACGTCGACGGCGTGCTCATCCGCATCGGCGAGGCCGGGCAGGTCTACGACCTGCCCGAGTGGGACTACCGCAGCACGCTCGCGGTCACCACCGTCGACGCGGTGCGCACGATGCTCGAGACGCTGCTCGCGCAGGCCGAGCGCGCCGACCGCGAACTGATCTTCCGCACCTGGAGCGTCGGCGTCGGCGCGGTCGGCGACATGCACACCAACGCCGACTCGTACCGCGCCGTCCTCGACGGCATCGACTCCGACCGGCTCATCGTCTCGACGAAGTACTCGCTCGGCGACTTCTACAGCCACCTGCCGATCAACAACACGCTCGAGGTCGGCGACCAGCGGCGCATCATCGAGTTCCAGTCGCGACGCGAGTTCGAGAACTTCGGCGCGTTCCCGAACGACCTGGGGCCGCTCTACGCACAGGTGTTCGACCGGCTCCTCGCCGCGAACCCGAACATCGAGGGCATCTGGACGTGGACGCAGGACGGCGGCCCGTGGCGCGCCGGCCCGCTCTCGCTCGAACTCGAGGCCGGCTTCTGGCAGCTCGCCGAGCTGAACACCGAGCTCGCGGTGCGGCTCGCGCGCGACCCCTCGCTCGACCCGGCGACGATCACGGCCGACTGGGCGCGCCGCTGGTTCTCGGACGACCCCGCGACGGTGCAGGCCATCGGCGAGGCGATGGCCGACTCGCGCGAGGCCATCACCGACGGCCTCTACATCGGCCCGTTCGCCGACCGCCGGGTGTTCGCGATCGGGCTCGAACCGCCGCCCATGATGTGGATCTTCGAGTGGGACATCCCCACCGGCGACAGTGCCTCGCTCGACGTGATCTACGCGATCTCGCGCGACCGGCTCGACGAGGCGATCGACGGCGGCGAAGGCGCCCTCGACGCCGTGGAGCGGATGCGCGCCTCGATCGCTGCGACGGATGCCGCGACCTGGCACGACCCGTCGCTGCGCGACGAGTTCCTCGACGCCCTCGACTACGAGGCGAACACGCTCGGCATGCTGGCCGACTACCGCACGATGGTGCTTCGCAACGCGGAGTGGCACGACACGGGGTCGGCCGAGGCCCGCGCCGACTGGGAGGCGGCACGCACCGCGTTCCGGGCGTCGGCCGCCGAGCACGAGGCCGCGTACGGCGGCGACCCGTACCATCCGGCGTTCAACCTCGAAGCGGCCCGACTCGGCGCCGAGCGTGCCGAACGGGACCCCGCCATGGGATGGTCGGCCCTCGCCCTGCTCGTGCTCGTCGCGGGCTGGATCGGCTACGGCATCGCGGCGCGCACCGAGCGCGGGCGCCGGCTGCCGCTGGCCTCCGTCGCCCGGGCGATGTGGGTGGCGGGAACCCGGCCGTGGCGTGCCGCGGAGGTCGTGCGCGACCTCGGGCCCGGCGAACGGGTCGCGCTCGTCGCGGTGCCGGCGGTGGCGCTCGCGGTCAGCCGCGGCATCCTCACCTGGTTCGCCGCGCCCGCCCACCTGGTCGCGACGCTCGGCGCCTGGCTGGTGTTCGCGGTCGTCCTCGTGGTGATCGTGCGCGCGCTGCGCGCGCCGTGGACGGCGGCCGTCGCCGCGGTCGGCGGGGCGGCCCTGCTCCGGGTGGCCCTGCTGTCGGCGGTGCTCGTGCCATCCGGCCCGGGAGGCTACTGGTTCGGCTTCTGGACCGACGAGGTGCAGCGCAGCGTCTACGTCGTCGTCTCGTTCGCCCTCTTCGGCTGGGTGCTCGTGGCCGCGGCGTGGTCGGTCGCCGGCGCGCTCGGGGTGCGTCGTGCCGTCGGGGCGGTCGTCGCGGCGTCGGGCGTCGCCATCGCCGCCGTCGCCGGGCTCGTCGCCGCCGTCGGACTCGAGGCGGCGCTCACGACGTGGAACGACCAGATGGCGCTGCTGCCGTGGGGGCTCTCGCGGATCCTCGGCATCACCGTGTACCTCGACATCCCGCAGGACTCGGCGCTCTGGGCCGCCGTGATCGGCGCGGTCGTCGCGGCGTGCGGGATCGTGGCGGCGGCGGTCAGGCCTCGGCGGCGTCGCGCGGCGGGTTGTACATGAACTCGATGCGGATGCCGTTGTCGTCCTCGACGAACGACGCGTAGTAGCGGTCGTTGAAGCGCGGGTAGGGCTTGGGGTCGCGCACGGCCGTCCAGCCCGCCTCCATCGCGATGGCGTGGAGGCGGTCGACCTCGTCGCGGGAGTCGACGGCGAAGGCCAGGTGCTGCCAGCCGATCCGGCCGTGCCGGTGCGGGCCGGACCCGGGCTCGCGTGTGGGCATGAGGATGAGCTCCTCATGGCCGCGGTGCCAGGAGGCTCCGGTGTCACCGTCGAGGCGTGTGCAGCCGAGGGCCGTCATCACGGGGTCGAACTGCGCGATCGAACGGGGGAGGTCCTCGACGCTGATGCCGAGGTGGTCGAAGAGGGCCATCCGGTCAGACTAGTGACGACCACCCACGCGATTCGTCGCCGCGGCCCCGATCACGCGAGCAGGTCGGCGTACTCCTCGTTCCTCGCGATGAACGCGGACACGACGGGGCACTGCACCGTGATGCGCACGTCGTCGTCCCGGATGCGGTCGAGGACGTCGGCGATGAACGCGCCCGCGATGCCGCGGCCGCGGTATCCCGGCTCCACCCGCGTCGTGATGAGGACGAGGCCGTCGCCCTCCTCGGCGTACCGGAGCGTCGCGATCTCGACGTCGTCGAGGGTGGCGACGAAGCGGTTCCGCTCGTCCACGCGTCGGACCACGATGGCATGGTCGGACTCCGCCGACGGCAGGTCGATGTCGCGAGCGCCTTCCGCGTTCACCTCGTCGACGAGGGCGGCCGTCTCCTCGTCGTCCACCGCGTCGTCGTCGTCGGCCGGGCGGCCGGCGTCCGCGTCCGGGTCCGCCGTGCCCTCGTCCGGATCCGTGGTGCCCTCGTCGTCATCCGTGGTGCCCTCGTCGAGGAACCCGCTGCCGTCCGGGTAGCCGGCGGAGTCCGGGTACTCGAACCGACCGGCGTCCGCATCGTTCGTCATCTTCGCTCCTCCGTCATCCGCGCACCTCGCGCGCCCATCCTCCTCGCTCCGCACCCGGACCTCCAGAGTCCGCGCCGCACGATCGCCTCGCGCCGCACGATCGCCTCGCCACGGCCGAGACGCGCTGTGCGCGAACGCCGGGACGCCCGGCCACTTCCCAGCCGATGGCGGTCGCGACCCGGCTAGCCTGAGCGTGCGGGTGTGGTTCCGTGTCCGCAGTCGGCGGTCCGCACGCGAGCAGGGGCGCGGAATCGATCCGGCGCCCGGACGGAGTGGCTGATCGATGTCCTGGGACGATGACGCGTACGGCGACCTGCCCCGCGCTCGCCGCGGGCGGAGGTCGGCCCGACAGGTCGCGCTGCAGGTCGCCGGGTACGTCGGACTCGTGGCCGGCGTGCTCGCGCTCGTCGTCGCAACCGTCTTCGGCGTGCGGATGCTGGGGGTCGCGAACACTCCGGGCGGCTTCGCCGCACCGTCGGCGCAGGGCCGCGGCGCTCCGCCGCCGCCGGTGAGCGTCGCGCCGGACGACGCCGGAGCCCAGCAGAACGCCGACCCGTCGGCCACCGACTCGTCCGCGACGGGCACCGAGGTCGCGCCGCTCGTCCGCCCGGAGTCCGAACAGGTCCCCGACGCCAGGCTCGTCGTCGACGCCGGATGGCTCTCGAGCGTCTCGGCGGCGACCGGCATCCCGGAGCGCGCCCTCTCCGCGTACGCGCTCGCCCACGTGGCGATCGCCGCCGATCGTCCGGACTGCGGCATCGACTGGACGACCCTCGCGGCCATCGGCTCCGTCGAGTCGGGCCACGGCAGCCACGGCGGCGCGCAGTTCGACGAGCGCGGCGTCGCCCGACCGACCATCCTCGGGCCCGCCCTCGACGGCGACGGGGTTGCCGCCATCCGTGACACCGACGGCGGCGCCCTCGACGGCGACACCACGTGGGATCGCGCGGTCGGGCCGATGCAGTTCATCCCGCCGACGTGGCAGCAGTGGGGCGCCGATGCCGACGGCGACGGCGTCGCCGATCCCAGTCAGATCGACGACGCCGCGCTCACTGCCGCCCGGTACCTGTGCGCGTCGGGCCCGATGACGAGCGCCGAGGGATGGCGCGCTGCGGTGTTCTCGTACAACCACGACAGCGACTACGTCGACAAGGTCGCGACGATCGCCAGCGGGTACGTGACGGCGATCGGGTGAGCGGGGCCGCCGCGACCCGCGTGGATTCCTCCCGGTCGTCGCTGTCGCCCGGGGGCGTCGCGCGCTACTGTTCAGGCGGCCGACCCCAGTCCCCGGAGACCCGATGCCCTACCGTCCGCGGGTGCGCGCCGCAGCGCGCCCGATCGGCCTCGCTGCCGCCATCGCCCTGCTCGCCGCGCTCCTGACCTCGATCGGTCTCTCGCCGGCCTCGGCCGAGGACACCGGATCGATCTCCGGCACCGTCACGAACACGCACGGCGAGCCGCTCGAGGGTGCGCTCGTCGTCGCGTTCTTCGCCAGCAACCTGTACGGCTACTCCACGGCCGCCTCGACGCGGACGGACGCGCAGGGCAGGTACACGGTCACGGGATTGGGTGCTCGGGACTACGGCATCAGGGCCTGGGGGCCCGACGGGACCGAGTACGCATCAGTGGTGTGGGACGGCACGGACCCCTACGCCACGGCGACCGTCATCTCGCTCGGCGTCGGAGAGGCACGCGAAGGGATCTACCTGCGGCTCCCGACCGCCGGCATCGTCACCGGAGTCGTCACCGACGTCGACGGGGCCCCGATCGCGGGTGCGTCAGTCGTGCTCACGGAGAAGGTGTCGGGCGGAACGCCACGGTCGTACGGCGACACCACCGATGAGTCCGGACGCTACGAGATCCGGAGACTCGACCCAGGACGTTGGAGCGCGTCGTTCCGGGGCGATGCGGTGCCGACCTCGACCGAGACGGGATACGTGCCGATCACCGGTGTGACCGTCGAGGTGCTCGGCGACGCCGTCGTCGAACTGGACATGACGATGACGGCGGCGGTCGTCATCCGCGGAACGGTGACCGATCAGCGCGGCGATCCCATCCGCTACATGAACGTCTCCCTGTACGCGTTCCGCGAGGGCCGCTGGATGAGCATCGCCGACGGTCAGACCTCCGGTACGGAGTCGGCCTCGGGCCGCTTCGCGTTCAGCCGGTTGCCCGCAGGCACGTACACCGTGCAGTTCTGGTCGTCCAACGGGAAGAAGAACTACGAGACGCAGTGGTGGCGGGGGAAGCCGGGTGCGTTGGGAAACGTGCAACCCGAGGATGCCGATGCCGACACGATCGAGCTCGCATCCGGCGAGTCGATGACCGCCGACGTTCGGATCGCCGACGGAGCGACGATCCAAGGGACCGTGACCGATCAGGCCGGGGCCCTCGTGCAATCCCAATGGGTGATGGCCTACCGACTGCGCGCCGGCGAGTGGTGGCCGTTCGCGACCGGGCCGACCGGCGCCGACGGCACGTTCCGCCTTTCAGGGCTGGCGGCGGGTACGTACGTCGTCCAGTTCCGCGAGCGCGCCAACCTCGAGGGCGAGTGGTGGCAGGACGGCACGAGCCTCGAGACGGCACGGCGATTCGAGGTCGCCGCGGGCGAGGTGGTGTCCGGCGTCGACGCGTCGGTCACGCGCCGCTCGGTGTCGATGGCGGCGCCGACCCTCTCCGGGTCGGCGGTCGTCGGTTCGACCCTGCGTGCCGAGGTGACGTCGGACACCCCGAAGACGACGTTCGCGTACGAGTGGCTCGCCGACGGTGCGCCCGTTCCCGGGGTGGTCGAGTCGACGCTCCCGATCGGTCCGGAGCTCGTCGGCCGGGCCGTGAGCGTTCGCGTCACCGCCTCGGCACCGGAGTACGTCTCCACCACCTCCGAGACGCCGTCGACGGGGCCGGTCGCACTCGGTGCGCTCGAGATCGGGGCCCCGTCGATCAGCGGAGACCCGGTCGTACGACGCGAGCTGGTGGCCGAACCCGGGGCGTGGACCTCGGGAACGTCGTTCGACTACCAGTGGTTCGCCGACGACGCGCCGATCCCCGGGGCCACGTCGGCCGCCCTGGTGCCGACCGCGAGCCTGGTCGGGGTCACCGTGAGCGTGCGGATCACGGGTTCGAAGGACGGTTACCGGGATGTCTCGGTCATCGCCGTGGCGACCTCGCTGGTCGCGTTCGAGTCGGGGCTCCCGATGGCCACGCGTCCGGCGGAGCCGGTGTCGAGCGCCCCTCCACGCATCGGTGTCGACGAGGTGTCGAGGCTTCCGGGCGACGACGGACCGAACCCGACGCCGATGCGAGACGGACCGGGCGAGCTCGAGCCCAGCACGATGGGGGACGACCAAGGGTAGGGGGAGATCGACGAACGCCTCGCGCTGGCTGTGTTCGCCGCGGTCGAATGCCGTCCGCGGTAGGTTACGGGCGTGGCATCCGAGTCGATCCGGACCAGGTGATGACGGCGTTCGGCCTGCCCGCGCCGGGCGTCGTGCTGGGGGTGGCCTCCCTGGTGCTGAAGGAGGGCGCCACGATCGAGCACGCGCTCGAGGTCGTTCGCGCGGCGGTCGACGCGGGCGTGGTGGCGGTCGACACGGCGCGCGCCTACGCCACGGTCGACGACGACGCCGCGGGGGAGCGGATCGCGCAGGCCGCCCGCGCGCAGTCGCCCGAGCTCCCGATCATCACGAAGGCCGGCCATTTCCGGCTCGCCCGGAGCGCGTGGGACTCCGACAGCAGCGCGCAGCGCGTGCGCGCAGACGCGCTGCACAGCCGCGAGGTGCTCGGCGCCCCGCCGTCGCTCCTGCTCCTGCACCGGACCGACCGCGTGGACGACCTCGACGCCACCGTGCGCGAACTCGCCGCGCTGCGCGACGAGGGCGTGGTCCGGGCGGTGGGCCTCTCGAACGCCACGGTCGAGCAGCTCGACCGCGCCCGCTCGATCACGGAACTCGACGCGGTCGAGAACCGGTTCGCACTCGGCATCGACTCGGCGGCCGAGTACCGGTACTGCGTCGCCGCCGGCATCCCGTTCCTCGCCTACGCGCCGTTCGGCGGGCCGCGGGCCGACCCGCTCGCGACCCACGTGCCGCGGGTCGCCGCCGTGGCTCGGGCCCGGGGGATGTCGGTGCACCGGGCCGCGCTCGCCGGGATGCTCGACGCGATGCCCGGCGCCTGGCCGGTGATCGGATCGACCCGGGTGGAGTCGGTTCGCGACTCGGTCGCCGCCGCGGAGACCCAGGTCGACGACGAGCTGCGCCGGGCCTTCGCCGACGACCTCGGCGCACGCGGGGTCCGGCTGTAGGCGCGCGCCGTCGTCGCTCGCCGACGGCGGTCCGCCGGCGTCGGGGACGGTCAGGCCGCGGGCGCGTCGGTGCCCGAGCCGTCCTCCTCCAGCCGGTGCCGCGCGGCGCGCTCGACGAGCACGGGCACGAAGTCGCGCACCGGGCGGCCGTCGTAGCGGTGGTGCTCCTCATCGACGACCGCATGCACGCGGTCCCGGGAGGTGCTCGGGAAACGCTCCATCATTCGGACCACGACGCTCTCGATCGCCTGGTCCTCGTCCGGCTCGTTGATCATGGGCCCAGCCTGCGGCCGCACGCGCGTCGAGGCAAGTCGCTGGGCGCGTGCACACGGAGTTCACAGGGCGGACCGGTCGGCGGGATCGGGCCCGTCGGTCACCGGGCGACGAGCCGCGTCGCCGCGAGGCGCGCGTGCGCGACGGGTGCGCCGTCGCCGGTCGCCTTCGCGGCGATGATCGCGCCGTCGTAGAGCATCGCGATCGTCTCGGCGGCGTCGGCGTCGCCGGTGATGCGCGCGAGGTGGCCGACGACGTCGTCGTGGTGCTCGCGCACGATGGCCATGGCCTCGGCGTTGCCGGGGACCTCGACGGCCGCCTTGGCGAACGGGCAGCCGTCGAAGCGGCCCGCCGCGATGTCGGCCTCCAGGGTGTCGAACATCGCCCGGACCCGCACGACGGGCGAGGCATCAGGGGCGTCGTGGTCGGACAGCGAGGCGCGGGTGTCGTCGAGCTTGCCGCGCAGGTAGGCGACGACGAGGTCGTCCTTGCTGCGGAAGTTGTTGTAGAGCGTCGCCTTGGTCACGCCCGCGGTCGCGGCGATGGCCTCGACCCCAGTGGTGTTGATCCCGTCGCCGTAGAAGAGGCGCGCGGCGGCCGCCAGGAGTCGTTCGCGCGCGGATCCGGGTCGGGGGCGCTCGATCACCGTGTCGGACATGCACTTGACTATACCGACCGGTCTGGTTAGTGTTCAAGTCCGCTATACCGACCGGTATGGCAAATCTGAAGGAGATTCCATGGCCGACCACAAGATCGCCGTCGTCATCTACGAGCCGCTCTCGGGCGACATGGCCCGCGTGTACCGGGGCCTCAAGACCGCCGCCGAGTTCAAGGCCGGCGGCGACGACGTGACCGTCGTCTTCGACGGCTCGGGCGTCGAGACGCTCGCCGCGGTCAGCGACGCGACCCACCCCATGCATCCGCTCGTCGAGTCGCTGCGCGAGAACGTCGGCGGCGCCTGCTCCTACTGCGCGAGCGCGCACAAGGTGAAGGACGCGATCTCGGCCGCGGGCTGGTCGCTCCGCGCCGAGGCGGCCGGCGAGCTCAGCATCCGCGAGCTCGCCCAGGAGGGTCGCCAGATCCTCAACTTCTGAGCCGAGCGCTCGGGTTCGAACACGGGCTCCGAGCCGGACGCGAACGGGGCCGGTCCGATGGACCGGCCCCGTTCGCGGCATCCGTTCGCGACACCGCCTACCTGGTCCGGCTGATCCGGAAGGTGAGGTTGATGCGTGCGGTCCGCACTCGCTTCATCGGAGGCACGCGATGCTTCCAATAGAGCTGGGTGTCGCTCTCCATGACGAAATCGCCATCCGCCTGATCGCCAAGCACGGCGGGACCTACCTCGCGAGGACCGCCAAGCACGAGCGGCTCGAGGGCGTCGGGGCCGAGCCCGGCCTGCGCATCGTGATCGAGTGGCCGTCGGTCGACGCGGCCAAGGCGTTCGAGAACGACCCCGAGCACCAGCCGCACCTCGAGGCGCGCCTCAGCAACTCGACGAGCCAGCACGTCATCGTCGAAGGCACCGACGACCTCGCCTGAGCGAACGCGCCGGCGCGACCTCACGACGACCCCGGACTGAGCGTCCGTGGTCGTCGGCGCGAGGGACGGGCGCGGCGCGCGGCCGGGCCCACGATCCGATGTCCGGACGGATACCAGTGAACATACGTTTGCGCAATCCGTCCGCGCCTCCGGGGCCGGCGGGGGCCCTGTCCGTACTATGGGGGCCATGGCCACCCTCAGCGATGTCGCCTCGAAGGCCGGCGTCTCCGTCTCCGCGGTCTCGCGCGTGCTCTCGAACGCTCCGGACGCCCGGGTCAGCGAGCAGACCCGCCAGCGCATCTTCGACGCCGCCAAGGAGCTCGACTACCGGCCGAACTTCGCGGCCCGTGCGCTGAAGTTCTCGCGCACGAACGTCATCGCCGTCGTGGTGCCCGACCTCACCAACGCCATGTTCTCCGAGCTCATGTCGGGCGTCGAGGAGGAGGGCAACCGTCGCGGGTACATGGTGCTGCTCGCCCGCGCCGAGAACCTCACGAGCGAGCCCGACGCCATCCCGCGTCTCATCGGCGAGGGCCGTGTCGACGGCGCGATCGTCCAGCTGGGCGACGCGAGCGACACGAGCGACTTCGACGAGCTCCTGAACGGTCGACTGCCGGTGATCCTCGTGAACTCCGATCACCTCGACCACCCGGGGTCGGTGATCCTCGAGGATGCCGAGGGCATCCGCATCGCGACCCGGCACCTCATCGGGCTCGGCCACCGGCGCATCGGGTTCCTGGGCGGGCTGCCCGACTCCGACACCGGCCGGCGCCGCCGGGAGGGCTTCCTGGACGCGATGTCGACCGCCGGCCTCGAGGCCGACCCCGACCTGATGACCGAGCTCGGCTACCTGCCGCGCGCCGGCGGCGAGGCGCTCCACGCCGTGATCGATCGGGACGATCCGCCGACCGCGGTCGTCGTGGCGAACGTGAACGCGGCGCTCGGCGCGCTGCTCGAAGCCCGCCGGAGCGGCCTGCGGGTGCCCGAGGACCTCTCGATCGTCGCCATGCACGATGCCTGGACGGCCGAGAGCACGTGGCCCCCGCTCACGACGGTCCGGATGCCGCTGCGCCGCATGGGCGAGGCGGCGATGACCGCGATGTACGAGCGGATCTCGACGGGCGTCGCGACGGACGTCGTCGTGACCGACCCGTCGCCGGAGCTGATCCTCCGCGAGTCGACCGCGCCCCCCGCGCGCTGACCCTGCGGCGTCGCGTGGACGCCGGGCTTGCAGGGCGGGCGAAGCATCGCCTACCATGGACAAACGATTGATCAACGATGTTCGACAGGTATGGATGCCCGCGGTGGGCACCCAGCCGCGTGGGAAATGAAGGCACCTATGTCCACTGCTCCGACCCTCCCGCTCGAGGGCGTCCTCGTCCTCGACTTCAGCCAGTTCCTCGCCGGCCCGGTCGCCGCCATGCGGCTGGCCGACCTCGGAGCGCGCGTGATCAAGGTCGAGCGCCCCGGCGTCGGCGACATCGGCCGGACGCTGGCGTTCGCCGGCCGCCGGATCGACGGCGACACGGTCTCGTTCCACGCGATGAACCGCAACAAGGAGTCGATCACGGCCGATCTGAAGTCGGCCGCCGACCTCGCCTACGTCAAGGAGCTCGTGGCCAGGGCGGATGTCATCATCCAGAACTTCCGCCCGGGCGTCATGGAGCGCATCGGCCTCGACTACGAATCGGTCAAGGCGATCAACCCGTCGATCGTCTACGCCAGCGCGACCGGCTACGGCTCGGAGGGGCCCTGGAAGGACCGCCCGGGCCAGGACCTGCTCGCCCAGTCGATCTCCGGGCTGCCGTGGCTGAGCGGGTCGCGCGAGGACGGCCCCGTTCCGGTCGGGGTCTCGATCGCCGATCACCTCCTGAGCTGCCACATCGCGCAGGGCGTCACTGCGCTGCTCGTGCGCCGCTTCCGCACCGGGGAGGGCGGACTCGTGGAGTCGAGCCTCCTCGAGGCCATGCTCGACCTGCAGTTCGAACTGCTGTCGACGCGGCTGAACGACGACACGATCACGGTCCGCCGCGGCGGGTCGCACTCCGCGCACGCGTTCCTGGCCGCACCCTACGGCACCTACCCGACCACCGACGGGTACCTGGCGCTCGCGATGAACGCGATCCCCACGCTCGGCCGGCTGCTCGGCATCCGGGAGCTCGAACTGATGTCCGACCCGCAGGAGGCGTGGGACCGGCAGGTCGAGATCGAGGACATGCTCGCGGAGCGGTTCGCGACCGACACGACCCAGCACTGGCTCGACATCCTCGACACCGCCGACGTGTGGTGCGCGCCCGTGCTCACGCTGGACGAGCTCATGGAGTCGGACGGGTTCGCCGCCATCCGGATGACGCAGGAGGTCGAGCGCGACGGGGTGCGGATCGCGACGACGCGCGGGCCGATCCGGGTCGACGGCCGCGTGCTGTCGAGCACGAAGGCCGCGCCGCGACTCGGCGAGGACGACGAGGCGATCCGCGCCGAGTTCCCCCGGCAGCGGGTGGACGCATGACGATCACGCTGCGGGGCATGACCTGGGAGCACGAGCGCGGGTACGGCAGCGTCGTCGCGGCGGCCGAGGCCTACCGGGAGGTGGCGCCCGACGTCGAGGTCGTCTGGGAGTACCGGTCGCTGCTCGCGTTCGGCGACCAGGGCCTCGACGAGCTCGTCGACGGCGTCGACCTGCTGGTCATCGACCACCCGCACATCCCGTTCGCCGCCGAGCGCGGCCTGCTGCTGCCGCTCGACGGCGCCGGCCACGACGACGAGCTCGCGACGCTCGCCGCGCAGTCGGTCGGGCCGTCGCACGCGTCGTACCAGCACGCGGGACGCCAGTGGGGCCTCGCGACCGACGCCGCTGCGCAGGTCGCCGCCTGGCGGCCGAACCTGATCGACGCGCCGCCGCGGACGTGGGACGAGGTGTTCGCGCTCGCCGAGGAGGGACGGGTGCTGTGGCCGGCGAAGCCGGTGGACGCCTACTCGAGCCTGCTCACCGTCGCGGCGAGCCACGGCACCGACGCCCTGCGCGAGCCCGGGGTGTTCCTGCCCCGCGACGCGGCTCGCGACGCGCTCGAGCTGATGCGCCGGCTCGCGTCGCTGGTACCGGAGGACAACCTGGCGCTGAATCCGATCGACGTCGCCGACCGGCTCGCGACCGGGGAGCAGTTCGTGTACAGCCCGCTGCTGTTCGGGTACACGAACTACTCGCGCGCGGGGTTCCGCGAGCACCGGATCGCCTACGTCGACATCCCGGCCGGTCCGGCGGGCGTGCGCGGGTCGCTCCTCGGCGGCGCGGGCATCGCGGTTTCGGCGCGCACGGAGCATCCGCAGGCCGCGATCGACCACGCGTTCTGGCTCGACTCCGCCGAGGTGCAGGAGGGCGTCTACTTCGACGGCGGCGGGCAGCCGGGCAATGCGGCCGCATGGGAGTCCGACCGCACGAATGCGTTGAGCCTGGACTTCTTCCGCAACACCCGGACCACGCTCGAGACGGCGTACGTGCGCCCGCGGCATCCGGAGTACCCCGAGCTGCAGAACGAGGTCGGGTCGATGATCACCGACGTGCTCGCGGGACGGGTCGAGATTGACGATGCCATCGACCGCCTCGACGAGGCGACGGCGCGCCACCTGGAGGACTGACATGCAGACCATCGACCGCTGGTGGGAGGACATCGAGATCGGGGAGCGCCGCGAGACCGTCGGCCGCACGATCACCGAGGCCGACATCGTGCTCCACGCGGGGCAGACCGGCGACTTCTTCCCGCACCACATGGACGCCGAGTGGATGGCGACGCAGCCCGCCGGGCAGCGCATCGCGCACGGCACGCTCACCCTCTCGGTCGCCGTCGGCATGACCGCCGGCGACATCAACCCGCAGTCGATGAGCTACGGCTACGACCGCATCCGCTTCATCAACCCGGTCTTCATCGGCGACACCATCCGGGTCACCGCCGAGATCACCGAGAAGTCCGAGCACCCGAAGAAGCCCGAGCAGTTCGGGTACGTGCACGAGCTCGTCACCGTCGTCAACCAGCGCGACGAGACCGTGATGGTGCTCACCCACCTCTACCTCGTCAACCGGAGAGCAGGAGACCAGCGATGACGACGTCGCCCCCCGCAGGCAGCGCCCCGACCGAGACCAGGACGGACGGCCGCGCCGCGCCCGTCACGTCGCTCACCGTGACCGACGTCCGCGCGGTCCTCCTCTCGCACCGCTACGCGCCGGGGGAGGAGCTCACCTGGGTCGGCGGCACCATCCGCTCGTGGGATGCCGCCCTCGTCGAGGTCGTGCTCTCCGACGGCTCTCGCGGCGTGGGCGAGGCCGGCGCCGGCATCATGGCGGCGACCGCGGTGCCCGGGCTCGTGGATGCGTTCCGCCCCTACATCGTGGGCGTGCCGCTCGACTCGCCGCTCGAGGTCGGCGACCACCTGCGGGCCTACACGGCGTTCTGGTCGCGCGGCGGCATCGCCGCGGGGGTCGCGGGCGCCATCGAGATCGCCGCGTGCGACGCGGTCGCCAAGCGGGAAGGCGTCCCCGCGTACGAGGTGCTCGGCGGCGCCGCGCGCAGCCGGATCCGGGCCTACGCGAGCGGGGGGCTCGGCACGACGTTCGAGCAGGTCGCCGAGTGGGCCGCGACGCAGGTGGCCGCGGGCTTCGAGATCGTGAAGTTCCGGGCGATGGAGGACCCCGACACGACCCTGAAGCTGCTCGACCACGTGACCGCCACGCTGCCTGAGGGCACGCGGTTCGTGATCGACGCGGTCCAGGCGTGCGCCTCCGCTCCCTGGTCGGCCGAGGATGCGATCCGCGTCGGCGAGCGCGCCGCCCAGCTCGGGGCGCTCTGGTACGAGGAGCCCATGCAGGCCGACGACGTCGCCGGGTTCGCGCGCGTGCGCGCCGCGGTCGACGTGCCCGTCTCCGGCGTGGAGTCCAACGGCACCGTGCGCGAGTTCGCGGAGCTGATCGGTGCCGGCGGGGTCGACCTGGCCCAGCCCGACGCCACGTTCGTGGGCGGCTTCCGCGCCTTCGCGCGGGTCGCCCGGCTCGCGCACGACGCCGGCGTCGACTGCGTGCCGCACGTCTGGGGCAGCGGCGTGACGTTCGCCGCGAACCTGCATGCCGCGCTCGCCTCCCCGACGGTCGAGCTCTTCGAGTACTGCACGCTGCCGAACCCGCTCCGCGACGCGCTGCTGGTCGAACCGATCGACTTCGGCGGCGGCACGATCGGCGCGCCCACCGCGCCGGGCCTCGGCGTGCGGCTGAGCGAGGAGATCGAGCGGGAGTTCGCCTTCCGGCCCGGCGGCGGCCATGTCATCCGCTGAGCGCGGCTTCGTCGCCCGGCCGGGCGACGAGCGACTGAGCGCCGCGATCGTCAGCGACTCGTGCGACGCGGCGGGCCTGCGCGACCAGGTGCTGCAGGAGCGCCTCGCGCCGATCGTGCCCGGCTCGCGCGCGATCGGGCGAGCGCGCACCGTCCGCTTCGCCCCGGCCCTCGAGGACGACCCCGACGACCCGTACCGCGACGCGATCGACTTCATCGACGGGATCGGTCCCGGCGAGTTCGTGGTGATCGCGACCGCCCGCAGCAACGACTCGGCCTTCTGGGGCGAGCTGTTCAGCGCCGCCGCCCTGGGCCACGGCGCCGCCGGGGTGCTCACCGACGGGAACCTGCGCGACACCGACCGGATCGCCGCGCTCGGCTTCTCCGCGTTCGGGCGATCGCGGCGGCCGATGGACTACCGCGCCCGCATGCGGATCGTCTCGACCGACACCCCGGTCGTCGTGCACGGCGTGCGCATCGCATCGGGCGACCTCGTGATGGCCGACGACGACGGCGTCGTGGTCGTGCCGCAGGAGCACGAGGAGCAGGTCCTGGGCCTCGCGCGCGAGCGCGCATCGCGCGAGGCGACGGTGCTCGAGGAGCTGCTGGCCGGGGAGTCGCTCCGGGCGGTCTGGGACCGGCATAGAGTCCTGTGAGGAGAACCATGAGCCACCCCGTCATCGACACGCACCAGCACATCTGGGATCCCAAGCGCGCCGTCTACGACTGGCTCGGCCCGGACCTCGCCCCGATCGACCGGCCGATCTACTTCGACGAGCTGCGCCACGAGCTGCGCGCCGCGGGCGTCGACTTCACGGTGCAGGTGCAGTCGGCCGACGATCCGGATGACACCGAGCTCATGATCGAGTCCGCCTCGATGCATCCCGAGGTCGCCGGCATCGTGGCGTACGCCCCGATCGAGCGACCGGCGGAGTGCGCCGCGGCGGTCGAGGCCTGGGCGGGCGACCCGCTCATCGTCGGCGTGCGCACCCTGATCCACACCCAGCCGGACCCCGACTGGCTGCTCCGGCCGGACGTCGACGAGGGACTGTCGGTGCTCGAGGCCGCGGGCCTGACCTTCGACGTGGTGTCGGTGCTGCCGCGGCACCTCGAGCACGTGCCCGTGATCGCCGAGCGCCACCCCGACCTGCGGCTCGTGATCGACCACCTGTCGAAGCCGCCGATCGGGCTGACCGACCGCGAACCGTGGTGGAGCCTCATCGCCGCTGCGGCGGAGCACCCGAACGTGCACGCGAAGATCAGCGGGCTCTACTCGGCGACGGACGACCTCGCCGCGTGGTCGACGGAGTCGATCGAGCCGTTCGTCGACCGCGCCGTCGAGGTGTTCGGGTTCGACCGGCTGATGTACGGCGGCGACTGGCCGATCTCGATCCTCGCGGGCGGCTACACGAAGGTCTGGAACGGCCTCCGCCCGATCTTCGATCGCCTGGAGCCGCACGAGCGCGAGCAGGTGCTCGGACGCACCGCGGCGACGTTCTACCGGCTCTCGCCGGACCGTCTCGGGCTCGCCTGAGGCGCCCGCGGTGGGCCCCACGTCGGTGCCTGCCGTGCCTCCGGACGTGGCCAGGGAACGGATCGCGGACGGATGTGCTCAAACGTTTGCTTTGACAATCGTCATAGGATAACGTTTGAGCACGGCACCCAGAGGCGTCGGGTGCCGCCTGAACAGCACGACGGCGTGATGTCAGCGCCGACTCACCCCTAGGAGTGTCAATGAAGACCACGAGGTTCCACTCCGCGGCCGCACCGGCCGCAGCCCTCGCCGTGGCGGGCGCGCTCGTCCTCGCCGGGTGCAGCGCGGGCGAGCCCGCCGCGCCCGAGCAGACCGACTCGGGCGGCAAGATCACCGTCTGGGTCGACCCGCCCCGCGTCCCGGCGGCCGAGGCCTTCCAGGAGGCCTACCCCGACATCGAGATCGACGTCGTGCAGATCGACGGCACGGTCGGCGGCAAGACCGTGAAGCAGTCCTTCGCGAACTTCGACGCCGCCGGCTCCGGTTGGCCCGACGCGATCTTCTTCCCGTCGAACGACGACATCGCCTGGGCGACGAGCTCGAGCAGCAACTATGCGGCCGACCTCACCGACCTGCTGCCCGAGGTCATCGCCGACTACGACCCGGCGGTCCTGTCGTTCTGCGAGTTCGACGGCCGCATCCGCTGCCTGCGCAACGACGCCGCGCCCGACGTGTTCTGGTACAACAAGGCGTTCTTCGACGACAACGGCTACACCGTGCCGACGACGTGGGAGGAGTACGGCGACCTCGCCGTCGAGATCGCGGCGGAGCACCCCGAGAAGATCAGCGGCTTCCTCGGCGACGCCTACGGCATCAACCGCTACCTGCAGGCGTCGGGCTGCCCGACCAACGAGCGCGTGTCCGAGTCCGAGGCGCACATCGACCTCTCCGACCCGAACTGCGTGCGCGTGACCGAGCTGCTCGCGAAGATGTACGACGGCGGCGCGCTCTCGACCCAGGGCATCTTCGACGGCGATGCGGCCGCGGCCGGCGTGAACCTCGTGATGAGCCCCGGAGCCGTGTGGTGGGGCAACTACCTGTTCCGCGACACGTGGAAGATCCCGGCCGACGAGATGAGCGCCGTGGCACCGCTGGCCTGGGAGGGCGAGTCCGAGCCGTCGGCCGGCAACGAGGGCGGCGGCCTGTGGGGCGTCTCGTCGCACATCACCGGCAAGCAGCTCGAGAACGCGCTCACGTTCGCGACCTTCGTGAACACCGACCCGCGCTGGCAGGTCGAGCTCTCGACCGGTCTCCCCGGCTACGGCCCGATCCAGGACGACTGGCTCGAGAAGCTCGAGGCCGACGGCTACATGGCCGACGTCGCCACGGTGCAGTCGGCGTTCAAGGAGGCCGCCGCCGCGGTGGAGCCGTACTCGTACATGCTGTACGACACGGGTTCGGTGTGGACCGAGACCGTGAGCCCGACGCTCATCTCCGGCGGGTCCATGCAGGACGCGATCGATGCGTTCGGCGAGGAGCTCGTGAACCAGGCGAAGTCGGTGGGCTACACCGTCCAGTAGCGCGACCGCCCGGGGGCGTCGGCGCGCGACGCCGGCGCCCCCGGGCGCATCCCCCGGACATCGACTCCGACCGACGCATCGAAGAGGATGACGACATGACCACGACGACCGCGAAGGAGGAGCGGATGGCGCAGCCGACCGTTCCACCGCCCGCACCATCGAAGGCGACGCGGCGCAGGCGGGCCCCGCATCGCGCCGAGGCGCGCGGCGCGTACGTGCTGCTCGCGCCCTACATCCTGCTCTTCCTCGTGGCGGCCGCCATCCCGATCGGCTACGCCTTCTGGATCAGCCTGCAGAAGGCGCCCACCCTCGTGAACCCGCAGACCGGGTTCGGCGGCATCGACTCGTTCGTGACCGTCGTGACCGACTACCGGTTCTTCGCGACGTTCGTCAACATCTTCACGGTCATGCTCATCTGGCTGCCGATCATGATCATCGGCGTGGTCGGGATGGCGCTGCTGATCCACGCCAGCCCCGGCCGCTTCGGCGGGGCGATGCGGTTCGTGTACTACATCCCCGGAGCCCTCGCCGGCATCGCGAACTTCGTGCTCTGGGTGTACCTGCTGAACCCCGCGCAGTCGCCCATCGCCTTCCTCTGGCTCGACCTCGGCATGACGAACCTCAAGGAGGTCGTCACCACGGAGAACCTGCCGCTGATCCTCACCGCGATGCTGTTCTTCCAGGGCCTCGGCACCTGGATCGTCATCGTCAACGGCGGGCTCAACGGCATCCCCGACGAGATCTACGAGGCCGCGGCGCTCGACGGGGCGAACGCCTGGCAGCTCGCCTGGCGCGTGAAGCTCCCGCTCATCCGCCCGTGGATCGGCTACGCGGCGCTCATGAACCTCGCCTACGGGTTCCAGCTCTTCCTCGAGCCCTACCTGATGCGGCAGATCTCCTCGGGCTCGATCGACAGCGAATGGGCGCCGACGCAGCTCGGGTACGCGTTCGCGTTCACCAACCGGAACTTCCCCGCCGCAGCGGCGATGTCGATCATCCTGCTCGTGATCACGCTCGCGATCGGCATGATCATCGTGTTCCGCAGTGGACTGTTCGGCGACGAGAAGGAGCGGAACCGATGAGCGCCACCGAGACCCATCGCATCGTCGGCTCGCGCCGCTGGAGCGCCGGCCGCGTCGCCCGAGTGTCGGTCATGCTGCTGTTCGCGGCGGCGTTCATCCTGCCCATCGTCGGCTTCATCGCGCTCGCCTTCCGCAGCCAGGAGGGCATCGAGTCCGGCGGCGACGGGTTCCTCGGCCTCGGCGGCATGTCGATCCAGAACGCGATCTACAGCTGGGGCCAGCTCATGGGCTTCGGGCCCGGCAGCGGCGGGCTCTTCCTCCGCTGGATCATGAACTCGCTCATCGTCGCGGTCGTCGGCGGCGTGCTCGCGCTCGTCGCGGCGCTGCCGGCCGGGTACGCGCTCGCCCGGCTCCGCTTCCGGCTGCGGCGGTTCTGGCTGTTCGCCACCCTGCTCGCGATGGTGATGCCGAACACGGTGCTCGTCATCCCGCTGTTCCTCGAGGTCAACGCGATCGGCGCCGTCGGCCAGCTCTGGCCGGTCGCGGTGATCATGGGCTTCTTCCCGTTCGGCGTGTACCTCAGCTACATCCACTTCATGACGACCATGCCGCCCGAGCTCGTCGAGGCGGCGCGCATCGACGGCCTCGGCGAGGTCCGGACGTTCTTCCAGGTCGCCCTGCCCATCAGCAAGCAGGTGACGGCGCTCATCGCGTTCTTCTCGTTCGTGGCGAACTGGACGAACTTCTTCCTGCCGCTCGCCCTGCTCACCTCCAATCAGGACAACAAGACGATCTCCATCGGGATCCAGGAGCTCATCGGGGCGAGCCCGCTCTTCAACGCGACCGTGGCCGCCGGCCTCGACGTGAAGCTCTACATGCCGCAGCTCGCGCTCGCGACCGTGATCTCGATGGTGCCGCTGCTGGCCGTGTTCATCGGCGCGCAGCGCTACCTCATCCGCGGGCAGACCGTGGGAGCCGTGAAGGGATGACCGCCGACGTGACCGACCGACCCGAACGGCACCCCGCCGAGGCGTACACGCTCCGGCTGCCCGAGCATCCCCGGCCGATCGTCATCCTCGGCGCCGGGGGGATCGTCAAGGACGCCCACCTGCCCGCGTACCGGAAGGCGGGCTACCCGGTCCGGGGCATCATGAACCGCACGGTCGCGCGGGCGCAGGCGCTGGCCGACGAGTACGGCATCGAGCACGTGTTCGGCACGGTCGCCGAGGCCGTGGCCGCCGCGCCAGCCGACGCCGTCTACGACATCGCGCTCATGCCCGAGCAGTACCTCGAGACGCTCGAGCAGCTCCCCGACGGCGCGCCCGTGCTCATCCAGAAGCCGCTCGGCCAGACGCTCGCCGAGGGCGAGGTGCTGCGCGACCTCTGCCACCGCAAGGGGCTCGTCGCCGCCGTGAACACGCAGCTGCGCTTCGCGCCCTACGTCGCCGAGGCGCGTCGGCTCATCGCCGAGGGCGTGATCGGCGACCTCGTCGACCTCGAGATCCGGGTCTCGGTCGACACGCCCTGGCACCTGTTCCCGCACGTGTTCGGCCTCGACCGGCTCGAGATCAACATGCACTCGGTGCACTACGTCGACCTCATCCGATCGTTCCTCGGCGACCCCGACTCGGTCAGCGCCGTCACGGTGCCGCACCCCGACAAGCCCGAGATCGCGAACACCCGCTCGCTCATCGTGATGCGCTACCGAGACCGGCCGATCCGGGTCACCGTGAGCACGAACCACGACCACGCGTTCGGCCCGGCGCACGAGGAGAGCTTCATCAAGTGGGAGGGCACGAAGGGCGCGATCCGCGCCCAGATGGGCCTCCTGCTCGACTACCCGACGGGCGGACCGGATGCGCTCGAGCTCGCGCTCCTCGACGACCGGGAGGCCGGGTGGCAGGCCGTGCCGTTCGAGGGTTCCTGGTTCCCCGACGCCTTCATCGGGTCGATGGGGGCCGTCCAGCGCTTCGTCGAGGGCTCGGCGCCGTCGCTGCCGACCTCCGTCGACGACGTGCTGCGCACGATGGCGGTCGTCGAGGCCGCGCACGAGTCGCAGGACACCGAGGGCATCCGGCTCGGTGGGACGCGGGTCGTCTCGTGAGCCGCATGGACCGCTTCACCCCGGCGACCCCCGTCGGCCTCGCGCGGCTCGGCGAGCCCGGCCACGAGATCCCCGTGCTGCGCGTCGGCGAGGCGACCTACGACCTCCGACCCGTGACGGCGGACATCGACGGCGCGTTCCTCGCGGCCGGCGGCGTGGCCGCCGCGCGCGCGGCGCTCGCCGCCGGACGGCTGCCCGAGCTCGACGCGGACGGCCTGCGCGTCGGCGCACCGATCGCGCGACCCGGCAAGGTCGTCTGCATCGGCCTGAACTACCGCGACCACGCCGAGGAGACCGGCACGCCGATCCCCGCCGAGCCCGTGGTGTTCATGAAGGACCCGTGGACCGTGGTGGGGGCGAACGACCCCGTGCGCATCCCGCGGGGATCGACGAAGACCGACTGGGAGGTCGAGCTCGCCGTCGTCATCGGCGCCACCGCCCGCTACCTCGACTCGCCCGACGACGCCGACGCGGTCATCGCCGGCTACGCGCTGTCGCACGACGTGTCCGAGCGCGAGTTCCAGCTCGAGCGCGGCGGGCAGTGGGACAAGGGCAAGAGCTGCGAGACCTTCAACCCGCTCGGCCCCGTCCTCGTGCCGGCCGACGAGGTCGGCGACCCGCAGTCGCTCGGCATGCGGCTCCACGTCAACGGCGAGCTGCGCCAGGACGGCACGACCGCCGACATGATCTTCCCCGTCCGGCACGTCGTCTGGTACCTCAGCCGCTTCATGGTGCTGCACCCCGGCGACGTGATCAACACCGGCACGCCGGCGGGCGTCGCGCTCGGCCGGCCGGACGAGCCCTACCTGCGCGCGGGGGATGTCGTCGAGCTCGAGATCGACGGACTCGGCCGGGCCCGCCAGGAACTGGTGCCCGCATGACCGGGTTCGACGGGCTCGTCGCGGTCGTGACCGGCGGAGCGAGCGGGATCGGCCTCGCGACCGCCCGTGCGCTCGCCGGCGCCGGTGCCCGGGTCGCCGTGCTCGACGTGCGACCGGAGGGGCTGCCCGACGGCATCGAGGGGTTCGTCGCCGACGTCACCGATCGGGCGTCGGTGCAGGCGGCGATCGACGCCGTGGTGCAGCGCTTCGGCGGGCTCGACATCCTCGTGAACAACGCCGGCGTGAGCGCCATCGGCACGGTCGAGGAACTCGCCGACGAGGACTGGGCGCGCGTGCTCGACCTGAACGTCACGGGCGTGGCCCGCGTCTCGGCGGCGGCGCTGCCGCACCTGCGCGACTCCGAGCACGCCGCGATCGTGAACCTGTGCTCGATCGGCGCGCTCAACGGGCTGCCGCGACGGGCGCTGTACAACGCGTCGAAGGGCGCCGTCCTCGCACTGACCTACGCGATGGCGACCGACCACGTCGCCGAGGGCGTCCGCGTGAACGCGGTGAGCCCCGGGACCGTCGCGACGCCGTTCGTCGACCGCTTCCTCGAGGGGTTCGACGACCCGGCGGCCGAGCGCGCGGCGCTCGACGCGCGCCAGGCGACCGGGCGGATGGTCACGCCCGACGAGGTCGCCGGCGCCATCCTCTACCTCGCGAGCCCCGACGCCGGATCGACGACGGGCACGGCCCTCGAGGTCGACGGCGGGGTCACGCACCTGCGGGTCCGGCGCTGAGGCCCGCGATCCGCACCCCTGAAGAACATGAGACACGAGAGACACGAGGTGGTTCCACGGTGATGGACAGCGACACGACGACCACGACGCAGGCGGCCGCGCGGTACGTCGGCGACGGCCGGATCGAGATCGCGCAGGTCGAGGCGCGCCCGCCCGCCGAGGGCGAGGTGCAGATCGCGGTCGCGTACAACGGCATCTGCGGCACCGACCTGCACATCCTGCACGGGCACATGGACGCGCGGGTCACCACCCCGGCCGTGATCGGGCACGAGATGAGCGGCACGATCGCCGAGATCGGTCCCGGCGTCGACGGCTGGAGCGCCGGAGACCACGTGACCGTCATGCCGCTCGCCTGGGACGGCACGTGCCCCGCCTGCCGTGCCGGCAACGAGCACGTGTGCCAGAACCTCGACTTCGTCGGCATCGACTCGCCCGGCGCCCTGCAGTCGCGGTGGAACGTGCCCGCCGACCTGCTGGTGGCGCTTCCCGAACGCCTGAGCCTGCGCGACGCCGCCCTCGTCGAACCGACCGCGGTGGCCGTGCACGACGTGCGCCGCGCCGAGCTCGAGCCCGGCGAACGCGCCGTCGTCATCGGCGGCGGCCCCATCGGCGTGCTCATCGCCTCGGTCGCGCGCGCCTTCGGCGCCGAGGTCGTGGTCGTCGAGCTCGACGACCACCGCCGCGCGGCCGTCGAAGCCCTCGGGTTCGAGACCCTCGACCCGCGCGGCGACGCGGTCGCGTGGGTCGACGCGTGGACCGGGGGAGCGGGCGCCGACGTGGTGTTCGAGGTCTCGGGCGCGGCCGCCGCCGTGCTCGGCTCGGTCGACTTCGCCCGCGTGCGGGGGCGCATCGTCGTCGTCGCGATCCACCCCGAGCCGCGGCCGATCAACCTGCAGCGCGTGTTCTGGCGCGAGCTCACGATCGTCGGCGCCCGGGTCTACCAGCGCCGCGACTTCGACCGGGCGATCGAGCTGCTCACCGAGGGCGAGATCCCCGTCGAGGCGCTGATCACCCGCGTCGTCCCGCTCTCCGAGACGGCGGACGCGTTCGCCGCGCTCGGAGCCGGAGGCGCGATGAAGATCCTCGTCGACGTCCAGGACGCGGGGGCCGGACGATGAACCTGTTCGACCTGACCGGACGCACCGCGGTCGTCACGGGCGCCCGCCGGGGCATCGGACTGGCGATGGCCGAGGCGCTCGCCGCGGCCGGCGCCGACGTCATCGGCGTGAGCGCCTCGCTCGAGGCGGAGGGCAGCGAGGTCGAGCGCCGGGTCACCGCGCACGGCCGCTCCTTCCGCGCGATGACGACCGACTTCCGCGACCGGGCCGCGGTCGTCGAGCTCGGCGAGACGCTCGCGGGCCTCGACGTCGACATCCTCGTGAACAACGCGGGCACCATCCGCCGGGCGCCGGCCGCGGAGCATCCGCTCGCCGACTGGGACGAGGTCCTCGAGGTCAACCTGTCGAGCCAGTTCGTGCTGAGCCAGGCCGTCGGCGGCGACATGCTGCGCCGCGGCTACGGCAAGATCGTCTTCACCGCCTCGCTGCTGAGCTTCCAGGGCGGCATCACGGTTCCCGGCTACACCGCCTCGAAGTCCGGGATCGCCGGCCTCACGAAGGCGCTCGCCAACGAGTGGACCGCGGGCGGCGTGAACGTCAACGCGATCGCCCCCGGCTACATCGCGACCGACAACACGCAGGCGCTGCGCGACGACGAATCGCGTTCGACGGCGATCCTCGACCGCATCCCCGCCGGCCGATGGGGACGCGCCGACGACCTGGCCGGCGCGGTCGTGTTCCTCTCCAGCCGCGCGTCGGACTACGTCTCGGGTGCGACGATCCCGGTCGACGGCGGATGGCTCGGCCGATGACCGACGTCGGGAGCCGGATCGCCGAACTGCGGGTCCTGCCCGTGGTGGTCGCCCGGGCCGCCGCCGACGCGGCGGCCCTGGGCGACGGCCTCGTCGAGGGCGGCCTGCCGGTGGCCGAGGTCACGTTCCGCACGCCCGTCGCCGCCGAGGTGATCGGGGCCCTCGCCGCCCGCGGCGACCTGCTCGTCGGCGCCGGCACCGTCACGACGATCGCGCAGCTCGACCGCGCGGTCGACGCCGGGGCTTGCTTCATCGTGAGTCCCGGTCTGGACGACGACCTCGTCACCGCCTGCCTCGAACGTGGTGTGGCCGTGTACCCCGGCATCGCGACGGCGTCGGAGCTGCAGCGCGCCGTGAAGCTCGGCCTCGGCACGGTCAAGCTCTTCCCCGCCTCGCTCCTCGGCGGATCGGCCGCGATCGATGCGCTCGCCGCGCCGTTCGGCGACGTGCGGTTCCTGCCGAGCGGCGGCATCACGCTGGCGGACGCCCCCGAGTACCTGCGCCGGCCCGCGGTCGACGCGGTCTGCGGGAGCTGGATGGTCAAGCCCGACCTCGTCGAGCGGGGCGCCGACGCCGTGCGCGAGGCGGTTCGGCGTACGGTCGAGGCCGTGGGGCAGGAGGCGGGGCGATGACGGGGTACCTGATGACGGTGGGCGAGTCGCTCGCGCTCGCCGCGGCGACCGCGGTCGGCACGCTTTCACGCGGCGCGCACCTCGAGCTCGGCTTCGGCGGGGCCGAGAGCAACGTCGCGATCGCCGCGTCGCGCCTCGGCACGACGACGCACCTGGTCAGCCGGGTCGGCGACGACGACCTCGGCCGGATGATCCTGCGCGAGCTCCGCGCCGAGCACGTCACCGCGCACGCCGCGATCGACGCATCCGCCCCGACGGGCCTGATGGTCAAGGGACGCCCGGCGGCGGGCACCGCGCAGGTGCTGTACTACCGCGCGGGCAGCGCGGCCAGCCGGCTGAGCCCTGCCGACGTGCCCGAGGGCCTCGTCGAGGACGCGGCGATCGTGCACGTCACGGGCATCACGCCGGCCCTCTCGGCGTCGGCGCTCGAGACCGTGCGGTCGGTCGTCGCGCGCGCGCGGGACGCGGGCGTGCCGATCTCGTTCGACGTCAACCACCGCTCGAAGCTCTGGTCGGCGGAGGCGGCGGCGCCCGTGTACGCCGAGCTCGCCCGCGCCTGCACCTACTTCTTCGCGGGCGACGACGAGGCTCGCATCATCGTCGACGGGGCCGACCCCGCTGAGCTCGCCGAGCGGATCGCCGAGCTGGGCCCGACGTCGGTCGTGATCAAGCTCGGCGCCGACGGCGCCGTCGCGCTCGTCGACGGCGAGCCGCACCGCGTCGCCGCCGTCCCGGTCGACGTGCTCGACACGGTCGGTGCGGGCGACGCGTTCGTCGGCGCGTACCTGGCCGACGTCATCGCCGGGCGTCCGGTCGCCGACCGCCTGGCGACGGCCGCGGCCGCCGGAGCCCACGCCTGCCGCGTGCTGGGTGACTGGGAGGGGATGCCCACCCGGCGCGACCTCGAGCGGGCGGGGCGGAGCGAGCCGGTCGATCGCTGACCCGCCGCGAGTGCCGGATGTCGCCGCGCACGGGGCCACCTCAGTCGAGGTGGGCGACCTCAGTCGAGGTGGAAGACCTCGGGCAGCTCCATCCACCACTCGCCCTCGGCGCGCTCGGCGAGGGGCCGCTGCATGGGCATCATGACGTCCCACCAGCGCTGCGTCTCGGGGTCGGCCGCGATCGCGGCCATGTCCGCGTCGTAGTCGTCGCCGACGTACTCGAGGTAGCTGAAGAGCATCGCGCCGTGGCGGTAGATCGAGTAGTTGCGCACGTTGCTCGCTCGCAGACGGTCGAGCACGCCCGGCCACACCGCGGCGTGGTACCGCTCGTACTCCTCGATGCGGTCGGGGTCGAGCTCGATGATCGACGCGACGCGGCGCGGGGTCTCGCTCATGCGGGGGCCTCCTGGTTCTCGGCGTCGGGGAGCAGGCCGCGCTCGTCGAGCTCGGTCCAGAGGTCGTCGGGCACGCCGGCCGCATGGCGTTCGGCGTTGGCGCGGGCCTGGGCGCCGTTGCGGGCGCCGAGGACCACCGAGACGACGAGCGGATGCCGCAGGCAGAACGCGATCGCCGCGGCGGGCAGGGTCGTGCCGTGCGCCTCGCACACGTCGGCGATGCGCCGCGCGCGATCGACGAGGTCGGCCGGCGCGGAGCCGTACTCGTACCGGCCGTCGGCGCCGGGCCGCTCGCGTCCGAGGATCCCGGAGTTGTAGGCGCCAACGGCGACGATCGCCGTCCCCGCGCGCGCCGCGGCAGGGAACAGCTCGGCTTCGGCCGACGCGTCGAGGAGCGTGTAGCGGCCCGCGATCATCACGAGGTCGAGGTCGGCGCCCGCGGTGAGGCGCGCGGCGGACCCGGCGTCCTTCGTGCCGACGCCGATCGCGCCGAGCACGCCCTCGTCGCGCAGCTCGGCCAGCGCCGGAAGCGCCTCGTCGAGCGCCGACGCCTCGGACCCCTCCTCGGGGTCGTGCAGGTAGGCGATGTCGATCCGATCGAGACCGAGGCGGCCGAGGCTCGCGTCGATCGAACGGCGCACGCCGTCGCGCGAGTGGTCGCGCACGCGCCGCCGGGTCGCGGGAACCGCGAACCCCTCGTCGTCGAGCGCGCCCGCGCCGTCTGGGTTCGGCACGAGCACTCGTCCGACCTTCGTCGACAGCACGAACTCGTCGCGCGGCCGCTCGCCGAGGATCCGCCCGGCGCGCTCCTCCGAGAGGCCGAGGCCGTAGTGCGGCGCCGTGTCGAACAGGCGGACGCCGGCGTCCCAGGACGCGTCGATCGCCGAGCGGGCCTCCTCGTCCGTCGTCTCGCGGTACAGGTTGCCGAGCTGGGCCATCCCGAGCCCGAGTTCGGTGAGCGGGAGCCCGCGGACCTCGCGCGTGCGCATCATGCGCCGACCTCCTTCATGCGTGCTCGCCGGGTCGCGCCGCTCGCGTCGAACGACTGCGCCCACGCCGGTCGTGGTGCGCAGAACCCTACGATGGTCGGATGACCGACGCCAAGCTCCGGCGGCAGGGCGCGCCGTCCCAGACCGACGTGGTGGTCGAGGGCATCAGGGCCATGCTCCTGTCGGGCGAGCTCGTCCCCGGCGCCCGCCTGCCCATCGAGCGCGACCTCGCGGAACGGCTGCAGGTCTCGCGGGGGCCGCTGCGCGAGGGCGTGCGCGCCCTGTGCATGATGGGCGTGCTGACGACCCGGCAGGGCGACGGCACGTACGTGACCTCGCTCGACCCGTCGCTGCTGCTCGCGCCGATGAGCTTCCTGGTCGAGATGCAGGCACCCGGCGGGGCGCGCCAACTCCAGGCCGTCCGTCGCGTGCTCGAGTCCGAGGCCGTGGCACAGGCGGCGCTGCGCATGGACGACGACGCGTTCGCCGAGGCGGACCGCGCGCTCGCCGACGCCGCCGAGCTCCTCGCGGCCGACTCGTCGGACCACTCCGCCTTCATGGAGGCCGATATCGCCTTCCACCGCGTCATCGCCGCCGCGTCGGGCAACCCCGTGCTCGGGGGCCTCATCGAGGCGCTCGCGGGGCGGACCATCCGTGCCCGCATGTGGCGCGCCATCCGCGAGGAGGGCGCCGAGGCCCGCACGCATGCCGACCACGTCGAGATCCTCGCCGCGATCCGCCGTCGCGACCCCGACGCCGCCAGGATCCGCATGGCGGCGCACCTGCTCGGCGTCGAGGACTTCCTCGGCGGTCACGACGCCGCGACCGCCGCGGGTTCCGACTCCGCCGCCGAGGCGGCGGCCGGCTCGGGCGAGCGTTCCGCCGCACCGGCCCAGTAGCTCCCGTCGGGGTACGCGTACGCGGCCAGCGACGCCTCGTGCATCTCCGCGCTGTAGCCGGGGACGCTCGGCAGGCGGTACGCGCCGCGCTCGACGATGCACGGGTCGACGAAGTGCTCGTGCAGGTGGTCGACGAACTCGGTGATGCGGTCATCCAGCGTGCCCGACACGGCCACGTAGTCGAACGCCGAGAGGTGCTGCACGAGCTCGCAGAGGCCCACGCCGCCGGCGTGCGGGCACACCGGCACGCCGAACTTCTTCGCGAGCAGGTAGACCGCGATGATCTCGTTGACGCTCGCGAGGCGCGCGGCGTCGAGCTGGCAGTAGTCGATCGCGCCGGCCTGGAACATCTGCTTGAACAGCACCCGGTTCATGCCGTGCTCGCCGGTTGCGACGCCGATCGGGTGCACGGCCTCGCGCACCGCGGCGTGCCCGAGCACGTCGTCGGGGCTCGTCGGCTCCTCGATCCACTTCGGCTTGAACGGGGCCAGGTGGCGCATCCATTCGATGGCCTCGGGGACGTCCCACACCTGGTTGGCGTCGACCATGAGCGACGCATCCCAGCCGATGACCTCGCGGGCGATGGCGCAGCGCCGCACGTCGTCCTCGAGGTCGCCGCCGACCTTGAGCTTGACGTGCGTGTAGCCGTCGTCGACGGCCTGGCGAAGCAGGGCGCGCATCTTGTCGTCCGAGAAGCCCAGCCATCCGGCGCTCGTCGTGTAGCACGGGATGCCGGTGCGCTCGAGGTCCGCGATCCGCTCGGCGCGCGTGGGGGCGAGCTCGGCGAGCATGGCGATCGCCTCCTCGCGGGTGAGCACGTCGCCGAGGTACTGCAGGTCGGCGACGTCGACGAGCTCCTCCGGGGTCATCTCCGAGAGCAGCCGCCACAGCGGCTTCTGCGCGACGCGCGCCGCGAGGTCCCACACGGCGTTCATCACGGCCGCGGTCGCGAGGTGGATGACGCCCTTCTCCGGTCCGAGCCAGCGCAGCTGCGAGTCGGACTTGAACTCGCGGTAGATCCCGCCGAGGTCGCCGACGAGCTCCTCGACGGACCGGCCGACGAGCGGGGCCGCCCGCCGCTCGGCGGCGAGCACGCAGATGTCGTTGCCACGGCCGATCGTGAACGTGAACCCGTACCCGGCGAGGCCGGGCTCGTCGGTCTCGAGGATCACGTAGGCGGCCGAGTAGTCGCCGTCCTTGTTCATGGCGTCGGAGCCGTCGAGCTGGAGGGAGGTGGGGAAGCGGACGTCGATCGTCCGGACTCCGGTGATGGTGGGCATGTCGCTCCTCGTCGGGGTGGATCGCACCGAGCACCTCGCGCGGGCCCCGGGGAGCTCGTTCTCCATCGGGGCGGTGGGAAACCTTCCGCGTCCTCTGCGCGGACCGGCTCGATTCATCAGATCATAGGCTCGAAACGAGGGGTGGTCAAACGATTGTGCACGAGGGTCGGTTTTCCCGTACCATCGCGTCGGTGACCTGGATGCGGCCAGCGGGATCGAGGGCGCCCGTCCTCCGCGCCGGCGACCGGCGGCGACCGGCGTCGACCTGCGGTCGCGGGCCCGGAGCGGCGGCACGCCGCCTCGATCGACTGCGGGAACGTCGCGCATCGTCGACCTCCGTTCGCGGCGCGCGCCAGTCCGTTACGCATCCGTGATCGATGAATCCGACCGGGAAACCTAGTGAAAAACCGGTTGTTCAGATACAGTGAGGTCTTGAACGCGTCACCGGCGCGACGACTCTCCCACGTACAAGGAAGTAGGGGAACGCATGTCCATCACGAGAATGCCGCTCGTCGTCATCGCGACGGCGACGGCGCTGGTCACCGCAGGCTGCACGAGCGGCGGCGGTTCCGACGAGGGCGGCGAAAGCGGCCCGGTCACGATCGAGGTCAGCGCCTGGAAGGGGAACGAGGCCGAGCCCGCGGGCCTGCCCGAGCTCATCGAGAAGTTCGAGGCCGAGAACCCCGACATCACCGTCGAGCTCACCTACATCGGCCGCGGCGACACCGACGTGGTGCTCCCGCCCCGACTGCAGGGCGGCAACCCGCCGGACGTCATGATGACCGACATGGCGCTCGTCGACCAGTGGGGCAACCAGGGGCTCCTGGCCGACCTCGGCACCGACTCCGAGTGGTACGGCCGGATCCCCGACCCGCTCCAGACGACGCTCACCAGCGACGGTGCGGCCTACATCATGCCGCTCGAGGTGATCGGCATGGGCAACTTCGTGAACACCGACCTGCTCGCCGAGGCCGGGGTCGACGCCCCGCCCGCCACGATCGACGAGCTGAAGGAGGCGTGCGGCAAGCTCGCCGACGCCGGCATCAACCCGATGATCTTCACCGGCGGCTTCTCGGCGCCGCTCACCGTCATCGCGAACGGGCTCGAGTCCTCGAGCGAGGCGCCCAGCGCCCTCGGCTCGGGCGACGCGTCCTTCGTCGACGACGCCTCCTTCAACGACAGCATCGACCTGATCGGCGAGCTCGCCGACGCGCAGTGCTTCGACGCGTCCGCGCAGTCCGGCCTCGACCCCTGGAGCACCGCGCTCACCGAGTTCCAGGCGGGCAACTTCGCGATGATGCCGCAGGGCGCGTGGAACATCGCCGCCTTCGACCAGGTCGACGGCCTGAACTACGTGTTCACGCCGATCCCCGGAGCCGACGGCCCCGGTGTCGCGCTCGACCTGTTCGGCATCGGCTGGTCGGTCGCCGAGGCCAGCGAGCACCAGGAGGCCGCCCGCACGTTCGTCGACTTCTTCGCCGACGCGGAGAACCTACAGGTGCTCCTCGACGCCGAGTCGGCGTACTCGCCGTTCGACGACGGAGCGAGCGGCACGCCCGAGCTGACCGCCGCCTACGACGAGGCCCGCACCGCGGGTGCGACGATCATGTACCCGTTCTCGACCCTCGAGTGGCCGAAGCCGCTCGAGCAGGAGATCTGGGACAGCCTCACCGCGTACCTGCTCGACTCGTCGAAGCCGGCTGACTCGGTGCTCGAGCGTTGGGACACGTCGGTTGCCGACTCGAACTGACATGCCCGCCGTCACCGCGCCGCGCGCGGCCCGTCCGGAGGTTCCGGCGGGCCGGGCGCGGCGCGCCCCATCCGCGCCGCGGAAACGCGCGCGCGGCGTCGCTCAGATGTCGACGCGGTCGGTGATCCTCTTCGCCGCACCGGCGATCATCTTCCTCGTCGTGTTCTTCATCTACCCGATCATCCGAACGGTCCAGATGAGCCTCACCGACTTCACCGGGGTCGGCGACGCGGCCTTCATCGGCGGCGAGAACTACGAGAAGATCTTCACCCGATCCGACTACCTCGAGTCGCTGTGGATCACGATCAAGTTCACGATCGTCGTGGTCGTCGTGCAGACCCTGGCCGGCCTCGTGATGGCCGCGCTGCTCTACCGGCTCCCCGCGGTGCGGAACTTCAGCCGGGCGGCGCTGTTCACGCCCGCCATGATGTCGTTCGTCGTCGTCGGGTTCGTCTGGCAGTTCATCTACTCGCCGTTCTCCGGCGGACTGAACGCGGTGCTGCGCTCGGTCGGCCTCGACGCCGTCGCCCAGGGCTGGCTCGGCAATCCCGACACCGCCCTGTACGCCATCGCGATCGCGCACGTCTGGATGTTCACCGGCTACACGACGGCGATCTTCCTCGCCGGCTACGCCGCCATCTCGCCCGAGATCGACGAGGCCGCGCGCCTGGACGGGGCGTCGTCGTGGCAGCGGTTCCGGCACATGGAGCTCCCGCTGCTCGCGCGCTCGTTCACCATCAACATCATCCTGTCGACCATCGGCACGCTGAAGACCTTCGAGCTGCCCTTCATCATGACGCGGGGCGGCCCGGACGGCGCGACGCAGACGCTGAGCCTCGAGATCATCTACCAGCTGTTCCGGAACTTCGACTTCGGCTTCGCCTCGGCGCTGTCGATCGTGATGCTCGTCGTGATCGTGGTGATCGCGATGCTGCAGAACTGGTACCTGAGGAAGCGTGAGGACGTCTCATGACCGCTCGCCGAACCCTCGCGGGGCGATCCCGCGCCGGGCGCATCCTCGCCAACGGCGGGGTCCTCGTCATCGTGGCGATCATGCTGCTGCCCGTGCTCTACATGATCACGATGTCGCTGCGCACGCCCACCGAGATCGCGCAGTCGCCCATCGGCCTGCCGCTCGATCCGGCGTGGGAGAACTACGCCCGTGCGTTCTCGGGCATGGACTACCTGCAGGCCATCTTCAACTCGGTGGTCGTGACGGTCGCGGTCGTCGTGCTCACGGCGCTGCTCGGCTCGATGGCCGCCTTCCCCATCGTCATGCGAGCGGGATGGTGGACACGGATCATGATCATGGTCGTCGCGCTCGGCATGGCGACGCCCAACTTCGTGACGATCACGCCCATCTACGTGATCTTCCGCGACCTCGGACTGCTGAACACCTACCAGGGCATCATCCTCGCGTACGCGGCACTGAACCTGCCGCTCGCGATCTTCTTCTACATCGGCTTCATGAGCACCATCCCGAAGGAGCTGCTGGAATCCGCCAGGCTCGACCGCTGCAACGACTGGCAGGTCTTCTGGCGCATCGTCCGGCCCCTGCTCGGCCCGGCGACCGCGACGCTGTCGCTCTTCGTGATGCTCTTCGTCTGGAACGACCTGACCTACCCGCTGCTGCTGCTCACCGACCCGTCGAAGCAGACGGTGACGATCTCGGTGTACCGGTTCGTCGGGAACCAGAACGTGCTGCCCGACCAGCTCTTCCCCGCCGCGGTGCTCGGCTCCCTGCCGCTGCTCGTGCTGTTCCTGGTCTTCCAGCGGAAGATCGTCTCGGGCGTGACCGCCGGCGCGGGGAAGTAGGCGTCGTGTCGTATCCCGAGCTCTCGTCGGTCGCGCCGCGATGGGCCACGCCGGCCCGCGAGTGGGCCGACGTCCGCGTCGACGACGCGATCGCGACCATCACCCTGGACCGCCCGCCGGCCAACGCGTACACGATCGCGTGCCACGAGGAGCTCGTCGAGGCGATCGACGCGCTCGAGGCGGACCGGCGGGTCCGGGTCGTCCGGCTGCGCAGCGCCTCCGCGAAGTTCTTCTCGGCGGGGGCGGACCTGCGGGCGTACACCTCCGCGACCGTCGCCGAGCGTCGGGCCCTCGCGGATGCCGCCAGGGCGAGCTGCGCACGCATCGAGTCGTCCCGCCTCGTCTTCATCGCCGAGCTCGCCGGGCACGCGCTCGGCGGCGGCCTCGAACTCGCGCTGGCCTGCGACATCCGGATCGCCGCCGACTCGGGCTTCACGCTCGGGCTGCCGGAGATCGCCCTCGGGCTGATCCCGGGCAACGGCGGCACCCAGCGCCTGCCCCGCATCGTGGGCCGGGCGCGGGCCGCCGAGCTGCTGCTGACCGGCGAGCGGTTCACCGCCCGGGATGCGCTCGCGTGGGGGCTCGTGTCGCGCCTGCACGAGGCAGCCGAGTTCGACGAACGGGCCGCAGAGCTCGCCCACCGCCTCGCCCTCGGGGCACCGCTCGCGCTCGCGGCCACCAAGCGCGCGCTGCACGACGGTGCCGACCTCGACCTCGGGCCGGCCCTGGCGGTCGAGGAACGCGAGGGTGCCCCGCTCGCCGGCACGTACGATGCCGCGGAGGGACTCGCGGCGTTCCTGGAGAAGCGCGTGCCGGTGTTCGAAGGTCGATGACCTCGATCACACGGCGCGCACCCGCGAACCGCCCGGCGCCGTCGCCGGGCCCACGAACGAGAGGATCGGGCAACCGAATGGCCGAGATTCAGCACTACCCCTGCTACATCGACGGGGCCGCCGTCGAGGCGGCCTCCACGGCGCTCGTCGAGGTCGACAACCCGGCGACCGGCGAGATCTGGGCCACCGTGCCGGACTTCGGCGCCGAGGACGCGGTGCGCGCCGTCGAGAGCGCCCACGCCGCGCAGCCCGCATGGGCGGAGCTCCCCGCCGTCGAACGCGGACGCTGGGTCCGTCGTCTCGCCGAGGCGGTCGAGGAGCACCGCGAGTACTTCGTCGACCTGCTCGTGCGCGAGCAGGGCAAGCCGGTCGGCGAGGCCGACGCCGAGGTCACCGACACCGTGACCTACCTGACCTACGCCGCCGAGGCCGCGCGCCGCATCGAGGGCAAGATCTTCCCGTCGGAGCAGCCGAACGAGCAGCTCTGGATCCAGAGCGTGCCCTACGGCGCGACCGTCGGCATGTGCGCGTACAACTACCCCCTCGCGCTCATCGGGCGCAAGGTCGGCCCGGCGCTCGTGACCGGGAACACCATGGTGCTGAAGCCCCACGAGGCGACCCCCGTCACCGCCTCGGAGTTCGTGCGACTCGCGAAGGAGATCGGCCTGCCGGACGGCGTGCTCAACGTCGTCACCGGGTCCGGGATCGAGGCGAGCTCCGCGCTCGTGACCCACCCGCACACGCGCCTGGTCTCGCTCACGGGCAGCACGCGCGCCGGCCAGGCCATCTTCCGGTCGGTCGCCGACAACATCCCCGGCCTCGTGCTCGAACTCGGCGGCAAGGCGTCGTTCATCGTGCTCGACGACGCCGACCTCGACAAGGCGGTCGACGCCGCAGTGACGTCGAGGTTCGTCAACGCCGGCCAGGTGTGCATCTGCAACGAGCTCGTGCTCGTGCACGAGGCGATCGCGGAGGAGTTCACCGCCCGGGTCGTCGAGCGCGTGCGCGAGATGCGGCTCGCCGATCCCGCCGTCGGTGACGGCATGGGCCCGAGCGCGACCGGCGCGAGCGTCGAGCGCATCGACGGACTGCTCCGCGGCAGCGTCGAGATGGGCGCGACGGTCGAGGTCGGCGGCTCGCGCCCCACCGACCCGAGCTTCGCCGGCGGCCACTGGTACCTGCCGACCGTCGTGAGCGGAGTGACCCGTGAGATGCCCCTGGCCACCACCGAGATCTTCGGCCCGATCATCCCGATCGTCACGGTGAAGGACTACGCCGAGGCGCTCGCGATCTGCAACGACCGCGAGGACGCACTGTCGGCGTACATCTTCACGCGCGACGTCAACACGGTCTTCCACGCGATCAACCACATGGAGGTCGGCACCGTCTTCGTGAACCAGCAGATCACGGGGTACATCCAGGGCTATCACTCCGGGCACAAGCGAAGCGGCACGGCCGGCGAGGACGGCGTGTACGGCATCGAGAGCTACCTGCAGCGGCGCACGGTCTACCTCAACTACGCCTGAGCCGGCGCAGCGCTCAGCTGTCGACGCGCGTCGCGTACAGGTAGTACGCGCCGCGCTCGACGCCGCCATCGTCGGTGAACCAGGTCTGGATCCGCAGGCGGCCGGCGGGGAGGTCGCACGCGTGCACGACCGCGTGAGCGGCGTCGCCGACGTCGGTCGTCGCCTCCGACAGGGCCGTGGCATCCGCGTCATCCGGTCGCACCGAGATCCGCGCGGTGCGGATCGACAGCGCGACGCCCGCAGGGCGGTCACCCACGTGCGGGATCCCGGTGCGCGCCGGCAGGCCCGCCGTGATGGGCCGGTCGACCTCGCGGGGCCAGCGTCGCAGCTCGAATCGATACCGGCCGGGGTCGACGACCTCGACCAGCCAGTACCCGTTCGCGATCTCGCCCGTGCGGCAGTGGTCCTGGTCGTAGATGCCGGGGCGGTCCTCGGTGCCGTGCCACGCGTGGGCCGTGAGGGTGACCTCCTCGCCGCCGGTCTCGAGGTACGCGGGCCATGCCTGGTCGAAGGCGTCGTCGAGGCCGTCCCACCAGGCGTCGTAGACCGCGCCGAGCCGCTCGACCACGTCGGGGTGCACGTCGGCGAGATCGTGCCGCTGCGCGGTGTCGTCGGCGGCATGCAGCTCGCGCCGCCCCGGCCCCCACTCGGTCGTCTGCACGAGACGCCAGTCGCGCGTGAGGACCGCGAAGTCCTTGTCCTTCACCGGGTTGTCGCGCTGCTGGTTGTGCACGACGATCGCCCGTTCCTCGAGCGACGGGTCGTCGTCCCCCTCGAGCAGCCGCGACAGGTCGCGGCCCTCCAGCGCGGCGTCGTGCGGCGCGTCCAGCGCGCAGCGGGCCGCGAGGGTCGGCAGCAGGTCGAAGTGCGCCGTGACGGTGCGGATGTCGCGCCCGCCGGTCCATCCGCCCGCCGGCCAGTGCAGCAGGCACAGGTTCCGGTGCCCGCCGTCGGTCGCCCAGCACTTCTTGCCGCGCAGGCCGGCGTTGTAGCCGTCGGCGAGCGTGCCCTCGCCGTCGACGGTCGCACCGCCGTCCGTGCCGTTGTCGCCCAGGTAGACGACGATGGTGTCCTCCGCGACGCCGAGCGCGGTGAGCCGCTCGCGCAGGCGTCCGACGTTCTCGTCGATGTTCGCGATCATGCCGAAGAACCGGGCGCGGTCCTCGGGCACGCCCTGCGCCAGGTAGGGCTCCGCGTAGCGCTCATGCACGTCGTAGGGCACGTGCGGGGCGTTGACCGGCAGGTAGCAGAGGAACGGCGTGCCGGCCTCGACGCTGCGCTCGATGAACGCGGTCGCCTCGCCGAACCAGAGGTCGGTGCAGTACGTGTCGACGACGCGCTCGGGCCGGCCGTTGCGGCGGAACACGCCGCCGAAGTAGTCGTTGTCCCAGTGGTCGGGCATCTCGCCGATCACACCGCCGCCGTGGTAGAGCGCCTCGTCGAAGCCGCGGTCGTGCGGCAGGTAGTGCGTCGCGTCGCCGAGGTGCCACTTGCCGAACATCCCGGTCCGGTATCCGGCGTCGCGGAACCGGTCGGCCATGGTCGGCAGGTCGCGGCTGAGGAAGTACCGGCCCGAGAGCGTGCTCCAGACGCCCGCACGCGCCGAGTGGGCGCCGGTGAGGAGGGCCGCCCGGCTCGGCGCGCACATGGGGTCGGTGTGGAACTCGTCGAGCCGCACCGAGTCCGCGGCGAGGCGGTCCAACTCCGGGGTGCGCAGCCACGGGTTCCCGGTGAAGCCGAAGTCGCCGTAGCCCTGGTCGTCGGCGACGATCACCACGACGTTCGGACGGTTCGATGCCATCCCTGGTCCCTTCCTCGGAATGCCTGCGAGGGCCGCCCGCTCCGACGAGCGGACGGCCCCCTGGGCGTCGGCCGGACTAGTCCAGTCCGCCCCAGCGCCGGTCGTACAGTTCGCCGTTCACCTTCCGCGCCGCCGAGACCATGTCCTCGTACGGCCGGTCGGTGACCGAGACGAACCCGATGTTGTAGTTCTCACCGTCGATCTGCCGGCCGCTGATCGGCGAGTCGACGTACTGGAACCAGTGCGCCCCGACCATGTAGGGGTTGTCGATGACGCTCTCCATGTACTCGGCGTACATGGTGCCGCGCTCCTCGAGCGAGCCCGCCGAGACGAGACCCGGGTGGAAGCTGCCCGATTCGAGGGTGCCGATGTGGAACTCGCCGATGAGGCTCGGCATGTCGAGGTCCTTGAGGAAGCCCCACGTCGACGGGTGCAGGCCCTCCTCGTACTCGTTGTAGGCGATGACGTCGACGTACTCCTTCGCCGCCTCGAGCACCTCGGGGGTGCGACCCCAGCTCGCGAAGCGCGGACCCATGTACAGGTTGTTCGGCAGCACGCGGTCGAGCTCGGAGTCGACGACCTCGAAGTACTTCGAGGCGTAGACCTTGGTCAACCACTGGAAGTCCGGGGTCTTCTTGTTGGTCGCCGTGCCCTGGTCGAAGGTGCCGGCGTCGAACGCCTCCCACGACGGGATGGCGGTGCCCCAAGCCGTGTTCAGGGCACCGATCGTGCTGTACTTCTCCTTCAGCAGCCGGCTGAACTCCGCCTTGGTCGGGCTCTCCGTCACGTCGAGGCCGAGCGCCGCGATCGTGATCAGGTAGCGGTTCGCGAAGTTGCCGGTGTTTCCCCAGCTCTTCTCGTTGTCCATGAACACGCCGACCAGCCACGGGTTCTCGGTTCCGGTCTCCTCGGCGACGGCCTCGGCCGTCGCCCGGGTGGCGTCGCGGAACGCGGGGTCGAACGGGTCCGGCATGGGACCCCATCCGCCGGGCGTCACCGTCTTGTAGTCGCCGGTGATCCAGCCGTGAGCGAAGACCGGGATCCGTCCGTTGACGTACTGGGGAGGGTCGGCCCAGTTGCCGAACGAGGTGAAGCCCCAGCTCAGCATCCGGTCGACCGTGTTGTCCCGCCAGGTGTCGACGTAGGACGGCGCGTTCTTGTGACCCGGGTACTTCAGCTCGAGGTTCTGGCGATAGAAGTGGTACGTCTCACCCTGCGGGAGCGGCCCCGCGAAGGTGTGGGGGACGTAGCCGTAGTGGTCGCGGCCCTTCTTGTCGAGCTTGGGCAGCGTCTCGAAGAGCCCGGCGCGCACGTCGTCCACCTTCGTGCGGGTGTCCACGACGGGCCCCGAGAGCCGGTTGAGGTCCTCGGGGGTCGCGGCGGTGCGCCCGCCCACGTAGTCCTCCTCGAAGTCCGGGAGGAGCGAATGGTCGTAGTCGTACCCGGTCATGGTCTGGCTGTCGAAGAGACGCGCGTTGTCGATGCCCGTCGAGAAGTACAGGTGCCCTTCGGGGTCGACCAGCGCCCACGTGCCGTCCACCTTCTCCGTGCGGAAGTAGCCGGTGGCCTCGAGCTGGGGTCCATCGGCCCAGCCGCCGAACGCGGAGCGGTCCGGCAGGACGGGGTTCGCGGCGAGGTCGGCCGCCTCCTGGTCGCGCTGGTCCTTCAGGTCGGAGTTCTCGTAGGCCTTGCCGGGGAAGTCGGACTTCGCGTTCTGGCCGTACTTGTCGACGACGCCCGTGAGGTAGTCGGGATCGGCAGGAGCGTCGCGCGCCACGCGGATGTTGTCGACGACCACGGTCTTGTCGTGGATCGCGCCGGCGACGCCCAGCGTGACACGGAGGATGCTCGACGGGTCGATGTCCTTGCGTCCCCACATCCAGACCGCCTGCTGCACGGACTTGTCGGCGAGCCAGGAGGGGTCGGCACGCAGGCCCGAGTCGACTGCCGTCGCCGGGCTCGCGATGTCGACGTAGTAGGTGCCGGAGCTGTGGGCGGGCACGTTGAGGCTGCGCGTCGCGCCACCGTTCGTCGACGCGATGTCGACGATCAGCTGGGTGGACCGGTCGGTCGGGTTGCTGAGATCCATCGCGAGGCCGACGGACTTCGAGCCGGAGAGGTCCCAGGGCGTGCTCGGGGCCAGCCGGAAGTTCGTGTAGAAGGCCCTGGAGGTCTGGAAGTCGACGCGCAACTGTCCGTCCTCGTCGCCCACGCGGGTCCGGGTCGCGTTCGCCGAGGTCACTTCGCTCGGAAGGGTCGGGGTGTTGAAGTCGTACAGCATCGTCTCGTCGCCGAGGTCCGGTCCCTCGGAGGCGGCCGAGGCCGGACCGCCGATCGCCGTCGCCGCCAGGGCGACCGCGGTGGCGAGGGTGGTCGCGGTTCCGAGCGCGCGGGCCCGGGTTCGAGTGGTGCCGAATCGCGAGTTGCGCAACGTCGAGCGTGTTCGGTTCGAGGTCACCTTGCGTCCCTTCCTGGTCATGGACCCGGCGGCGGAACGCACCTGCACGAGGGTCGCCGTCGGCCCCGAGCGCGCCCCTGCGGTTCAGGAACGTCACCATCGCCGATGGTAAACCGCTTTTCCATCGTTAATCAACCGGTTTTCCACTTTCGTCGCGCGTCATCGGCGGAATTCGACGCCGGCATGACGTGGGGGTGAAAAACCGGTATTCTGATCCTGCGCACCATGGCCGATCCGGTCGCGCGCAATCGATCACGTGCAAGGGAGCAGCAGTGGGACGCGTCGAGCAGGACCTGAGCGGTCATCGCTGGCAGATGGAGCGGATGCGGCCCGGCCGCGGCGTGGAGGAGGGGCTGCACCTGCTGCCCGCCGAGTACCAGGGCACGCACTTCAGCTGGAACTTCGCGTCGGTGCCCGGTGACGTCTACACCGACCTGCAGCGCGCGGGCGAGATCGACGACCCGTACGTCGGCCGGGGCATGCACCGGGCGAAGTGGGTGGCCGAGTACGAGTGGTGGTACTGCCGCCGCTTCGCCGTCGATCCCGAGATGCGCGGCAGCATCATCAGGCTGATCTTCGAGGGCGTCGACTACAGCTGCGACGTGTGGCTGAACGGCACGCACCTCGGCCGGCACGAGGGGATGTTCTCGTCGTTCGAGTTCGACGTGACCGACCTCGTCAGCTGGGAGGACTGGCGCGACGGCGCCAACATGCTCATGGTCAAGCTCGACCCGCCGCCGAAGAACTACCGCAACTGCGGCGGCAAGAAGGTCAACTTCTCGGGCGACTACTTCTCGGGGCTCGTGCCCTTCGGCATGTGGCGCCCCGTGCGGCTCGAGGCGACCGGTCCGGTCCGCATCGACGCGATCCGCTCGGATGTCACGGTGCAGGGCGACGACCACGCCAGCGTCGCCGTGACCGCGGAGCTCGTCAACCACGGCGATGTCGAGCGCGAGGTCGCACTCGCGACCGTCCTCCGGGGCTGGAACGTCGACGTCGACGAGGTCGGCACCGAGGTCTCGGTGGTCGCGGCGCCCGGACGCAGCTCGGTGAGCGTGCAGCTCGACGTCGACGACGCCCGGCTCTGGTGGCCGTGGGACATGGGCGACCAGAACCTCTACGACCTGGCGGTGGAGGTCCGCGACGAGGAGGGGCCGCTCGATGCGGCGACCGAGCGGATCGGCCTGCGCGAGGTCGAGATGCGTCGGAACCCCGGTTTCACCGAGGAGCAGGTCGAGTTCCCGTGGACCTTCACGATCAACGGGAAGCGCCACTTCCTGCGCTCCGCGTGCTGGGGCGGGCAGCCGTCGTTCCTCTACGGCCGCAACTCGCTGCAGAAGTACGAGGACCGCGTCGCGCTGGTGCGCGAGGCGAACATCAACAACCTGCGCATCTTCGGCTGGCACCCGCCAGAGACGTCCGAGTTCTACCGGCTCTGCGACGAGGCCGGCATCACCGTGTGGACGAACTTCAGCCTCGCGACGCAGGCCTACCCCGACGACCCCGAGTTCGTGGCCGGGGTCGTGGAGGAGTGCCTCGCGGTCGTCGACGCGCGGCGGAACCATCCGTCGCAGATCTTCTGGATGGGCGGCGAGGAGGTCTTCTTCTCGGGCGCCCACGAGCGCAGCGGCAACCTCGCCCTGATGCGGGCGATCGGCGACGCGGTGGCCACCCGCACGAACGTGCCGTACGGGCTCGCGTCGCCGCTCAGCTCCGAGGCCGGGCAGCGCCTGGGCTTCAAGCCGAACGAGAGCATGCACGCGAACGAGCACTACTACCAGTGCGGCGCCGAGTTCATGGAGGAGTACTACCCGGCGCTCGACTGCGCGATCATCCCCGAGCTCACCGCGGCGTCGGCGCCGGACGTCGAGAGCCTCCGGCGATTCATCCCGGAGGACGAGCTCTGGCCGATGGGCGTGAGCTGGGCGTACCACTGGGCCGACATCGACATGCTGAAGGCGATCAACCTCGAGGTCTTCGGCGAGTTCCGCGACGGCGGGCTCGAGGAGTTCGTCGAGGCCACGCAGGTCGCGCAGGGCACCGTCATCCAGTTCGCGCTCGAGACCTACCGTCGGCGCAAGCCGAAGATGAGCGGCGTCTCGCTGTGCCATTTCATGACCCATGTGCCCGACATCAAGTGGGGCGTCATCGACTACTACGGGAGGAAGAAGGCGTCCTTCGACTGGCTGCGCCGCACCTACCAACCCGTGCTGCCGAGCCTCGAGTTCGCGAAGCGCCGCTGGTCGCCGGGGGAGCGCTTCGAGGCGTCGGCGTGGGTCGTGAACGACCTGCAGCGCGACCTCGGTACGCCGGTGCTCGAGTGGAGCGTGGTCGACGCGACCGGGGCGACCGTCGCCTCAGGGTCGTCGAGCGTCGACATCCCGGCGGACAGTTCCGTCCGGGTCTGTCCCGTGAGCTGGGAGCTTCCGGATGATGCGTCCGGCACGTTCCGCGTCCTCCTCGAGCTTCGCGGCGACGCCGGGCAGCTCGGCGAGAACGAGGTCGTCCTGCTGGTCGGCGACCAGGCGGAGGCGAAGGCGCGCAGCCTCGCCTTCAAGGCCGAGGCCGACGAGCGCATCCGCGAGCACGGCCACAGCATCTACCGGTACTGGCCGGAGATGTGGGTCGAACGGGACCCCGACTAGGCGAGTCGCCGCGGCCGGCTCGGCGCCACGGCGGCGCGGACGCCGCTCACGTCGACCCGCGCACCACGAGTTCGGTCGGGAGGACGACGGACTCCGGTGACGACGCGATGCCGTCCGCCGAGTCGGCGAGCAGGCCGACCGCGGCGGCGGCCATCTCCCGGATCGGCTGCCGCACGGTCGTGAGCGGAGGAGCGAGCCAGCGTGCCCCGCGCACGTCGTCGAAGCCGACGACGAGCACGTCGTCTGGGATCCGGTGCCCGGTCGTGCGGGCCGCCGCGTACACCCCGGCGGCGAGTTCGTCGGAGACCGCGAACACCCCGAGCCGCTCGCCCTTGCCGAGCCCACGCAGGATCGGGACGGTCGCGTCGCTCGCGGCCGGCGCCGTCCATGCGCTCGTGGCGGCGACGACGTCGGCGTGCGGCAGGTGGCGCGCGAGCTCGGCGACGAACCCGTCGCGCCGCGCACGACCGTAGCGGAACGGGGGCGCTCCGCTCAGCACCGCGAACCGCGTCGCACCGCGGGCCGCGAGGTGCCGTGCTGCTGCCGCCGCGCCCGCGTCGTCGGTCGTGCGCACCGCCGGCAGGCCATGCGTCGATTCCGACGGCGGGTCGAGCAGCACGACCGGGATGCCGGCCCCGCGGACGAGCGCGAGCTGCCCGACGGTCGGCGAGATGAGCCCCAGCACCGCGCCCGCCGAACCGCGGCGGCGGAGGCGCACCGGCCAGTCGTCGCCGGGGAAGTCGCGTTCCTCGGTGAGCACGAGGTCGTAGCCGCGTGCGGTGGCGGCGCCGTGCGCGCCCGCGGTGACCTCGTCGGCCCACGGGTTGTGGAAGCGCCCGAGCACGAGGTCGACGACCCGTGCGCTCGCCGCCGGGCGGCCGCCTCGCGACGGCGTCCGAGCGTAGCCGAGGCGAGTCGCGGCCTCGCGCACGCGTCGCCGCGTCGCGTCCGACAGGTCGCCTCGGCCCGACATCGCGCGCGAGGCCGTGCCGACGCTCACCCCGGCCGCGGCGGCGACGTCGGAGAGCGTGGTCGGTGCCATCCGCCCAGTTTTGCGCAAGTGGCTGTCGTGCCGCGACCGCCGGCCGTAGTCTCGTGCCGCAACGACGTGAGGAGGATCGATGACGACGTCGGATTCGCCGTTGCGGATCGCCGTGATCGGCACCGGGTTCATGGGGCGCATGCACACGCAGGCGTGGCGCACCGCCCCGAGGTTCTTCGACCTCGGCCGCGAGGTCGAGCCGGTCGTGATGGTCGGGCGCAGGGCCGAGGGGGCCCGGGTCGCGCGCGCACTCGGCTGGCCCGAGTACGCGACCGACTGGCGGGAGGTCGTCGCACGCGACGACGTCGACGTGATCGACATCTGCACCCCCGGCGACACGCACGCCGAGATCGCGCTCGCCGCGCTCGCCGCAGGCAAGCACGTGCTCTGCGAGAAGCCGCTCGCGAACTCCGTCGCCGACGCCGACCGGATGGAGGATGCCGCGGAGGCCGCGCCGGGCGTCGCGATGTGCGGGTTCAGCTACCGTCGCACGCCCGCGCTGGCACTGGCGCGCCGCATGATCGCGGCCGGCCGGCTCGGCGACATCCGCCACGTCCGTGCCCAGTACCTGCAGGACTGGCTGAGCGATCCCGACGCGCCGCACACCTGGCGCCTGGACCGCGACCGCGCCGGATCGGGCACGCTCGGCGACATCGGGGCGCACTCGATCGACACCGCGCAGTGGCTCACCGGCGACGCGATCACCGAGGTGTCGGCGGTGCTGCGCACGTTCGTGACCGAGCGCCCGCGCATGGCGAGCGCGAGCGGCCTCGGCGGGGCCCCGGCCGCGGGGGAGCGGGTCCCCGTCACGGTCGACGACGCCGCGGCGTTCACGGCCCGGTTCGCGGGCGGCGCGCTCGGCGTGTTCGAGGCGACCCGGATGGCGACCGGTCGGCGCAACGCGAACCGGATCGAGGTGAACGGCACGCTCGGCTCGATCGCGTTCGACTTCGAGCGGATGAACGAGCTCGAGTTCGCCGATGCGACCGACCCGGCCGGCGAGCAGGGCTTCCGCCGCATCCAGGTCACCGAGGCCGAGCACCCGTACGCGGGCGCGTGGTGGCCCGCCGGACACGGCCTCGGCTACGAGCACCTCTTCACCCACCAGGTCGTCGACGTCGTGCGCGCGATCGGCGGCGACGCCGACGCCGGGTCGCCGACCTTCGCCGAGGCGGCCGACGTGCAGCGCGTGCTCGCCGCCGTCGAGACGAGCGCGGCGAACGACGCCGTGATGACCCCGGTGCGCCGGCGCACCGAGAACGGAGCACCCGCATGACCCGCACCGCGCTCGTCGTCCGCGGCGGATGGCACGGCCACCATCCGGTCGAGGCGACCGAGCTGTTCCTGCCGTTCCTCGAGGCCGAGGGCTTCGAGGTCGCGATCGAGGAGGGTCCGGAGGTCTACGCCGACGCCGAGCGGATGGCCGCCACCGACCTCATCGTGCAGTCCGTCACGATGTCGGAGATCGGCGACGAGGCGCTCCGCGGGCTGCGATCGGCGGTCGCCGCCGGCACCGGCCTGGCGGGATGGCACGGCGGCATCGCCGACTCGTACCGGAACAGCGCCGACTACCTGCAGCTGATCGGCGGCCAGTTCGCCACGCACCCGTCGAAGCACCCCGACCAGGTGCGCGGTGACGAGACCGACAACTACCTGGAGCACCGGGTCGAGCCGACCGACCTCGGCCGTGAGCACGAGATCCTGGCCGGGATCGAAGGATTCACGCTGACCACCGAGCAGTACTGGGTGCTCCACGACGACCTCATCGACGTGCTCGCGACGACGACGCATCCGGTGCAGCCGTACCACCCGTGGCACCGGCCCGTCACCTCGCCCGCGGTGTGGACCCGGCTGTGGGGCGATGGTCGCATCTTCGTCGCCACGCCGGGGCACAGCCTCGACATCCTGCAGGACGACAACGTCCGCACCATCATCGAGAGGGGCATCCGGTGGGCCGCACGCACCAGGTAGGCATCGTCGGGCTCGGCGTCATCTCGCGCGCGTACCTCGACACGCTCGAGGGGCATCCCGGCGTGCGCATCACCGCGGTCGCCGACCTGGACGAGTCGCGGGCACGACTGGCGGCCGACGCGATCGACGGATGCCGCGCGCTCACGACCGCCGAGCTCGTCGCCGATCCGGCGGTCGAGACCGTGCTGAACCTCACGATCCCGGCCGCGCACGCCGAGGTCGCGCTCGCCGCGATCGCGCAGGGCAAGGACGTCTTCGGCGAGAAGCCGCTCGCTGCGACCCTCGTCGAGGCGCGGGCCGTGATGGATGCCGCATCGGCTGGCGGGGTGCGCGTGGGCTGCGCGCCCGACACGGTGCTGGGCACCGGCGTGCAGACCGCCCGCGCCGCCGTCGACGACGGGGCGATCGGCCGCCCGGTCGGCGCCACGGCGACCTGGGTGTCGCCGGGGCACGAGCACTGGCATCCGCAACCGGACTTCTACTACCGGGCGGGCGGGGGACCCCTGCTCGACATGGGTCCGTACTACCTGACGACGCTCGTGCAGCTGCTCGGGCCCGTCGTGGCGGTCTCGGGGGCGGCGTCACGGGCGCGCTCCACCCGCACGATCGAATCGGGCCCGCGAGCGGGCGAGTCGGTCCCGGTCGAGGTCGACACGCACATCGCGGGCGTGCTCGAGCATGCGGACGGCGCGATCTCGACCGTGACCATGAGCTTCGACGTCGTCGCGACGGCCGCGCCGCCGCTCGAGGTCTACGGCACCGGGGGCGCGCTCGTGCTCCCCGACCCGAACGGGCACGCGGGCGAGGTCCGGCTGCGCCGGCTGGGCGGGGAGGAGGAGCCGCTGCCGCCATCCGCCGGGTACGAGGACGCCGCGCGCGGCATCGGCCTCATCGACTTCGTCGCCGGTGCCGGGCGCGCGAGCGGCGCGCTCGCCCTGCACGTGCTCGAGGTCATGGAGGCGCTGCACCGCGCCGCGGCCGGGCGGACGCGCGAATCGCTGACGACGACCACCGCGCGTCCGGAGCCAGTGCCGTTCACCCCGGCCGTCGCGTGGCGTTCCGTGTGAGTCGGCGCCGCACCTCGAGCAGGTGCGGCCGGCCGGCACGCAGACGGCCCGGGTTGCCTCCGAAACCGGTTTTTCCTAGGCGATGCCGCGCGCCCGCACGCTTGCGATGCGGTTCCCGTGATAGGTACGATCCAGCAGTCGTGCTGCGCACCCCGGAGTGCCCGGGGCGCGCGTCCGGACGGAGGTGCCGAGGATGAGCCCCGAGGGTGACGCCGCCACGCAGGTCGACGCGCCCGCACGACCGCGAGGCCGGGTCCGCCTGGTCGACGTGGCGCAGCAGAGCGGGGTCACGAAGTCCGTCGTGTCGCGGATCATGAACGGCGACGACACCCTGCGGATCCGCCCCGAGACGCGCGAGCGCGTCCTCGCGGTCGCGGCCGAACTCGGCTACCGGCCGCACGCCGGGGCCAGGGCGCTCTCGGTCTCCCGGACCGGGGCGTTCGCGATGATCATCCCGGACCTCACGAACAGCGTCTACGCCGCGATCACCCGCGGCGCCCTGCGCCGGGCGCGCGAGCACGGGTACGTGCTGCTCATCGCCGAGGACAGTCCCACCGACCCGGCGGGCGCCGAGGAGTACTCGGACCTGGTGACGTCGGGGCGGGTCGACGGGCTGCTCGTCGCCTCCGCGCGGCCGGGCGACGCCCTGGTCGAGCGACTCGTCGCCGACCCCGACTCGATCGCCCACGTCTACGTCAATCGCGAGGTCGAGGGCTCGTCGCGCAACATCGGGCTCGACCTGGCCGGTGCCGCGGCGCTCGCCGTCGGCTACCTGCACGAGCGGGGGCATCGACACATCGGCCTCACCTCGGGTCCGCTCGAGCTCTGGCCGGCCCGAGCGCACACGGCCGGCTTCGTGGCGCGGATGCGCGAGCTCTCACTCGACCCCACGGTGACGGAGCCGGGCGAGTTCACCGAGCGCGGCGGATATGCGGCCACCCTCCGACTGCTGGAACGGCACCCCGAGGTCACGGCGGTGTACGCGTCGAACTTCGGCCAGGCGGTGGGGGCGCTGAAGGCCGCGCGCGACTTCGGGTACGCCGTCCCGAGCGACCTGTCGGTGATCGGCTACGACGACCTCTCCGTCGCCGAGTACCTCGACCCGCCCCTCACGACCGTCGCCATGCCGCTGGACGAGCTCGGGGTCGCCGCCGTCGACGCGCTCGTCGAGCAGATCGAGACCCGCACCCCCGTCGGTCGGCGCATCGAGGGCGGCCACCGGCTCGTGGAGCGCGCCTCGGTCGAGGCGCCCCGGGCCTGAGGCCGGGCCCGGCGACCCGCCCGCGGGCGCGGTCGACGACCGGGCGCTTGCGAGCGCGATCCGGCTGTGCGTACACTTGGTAAACCGGTTCCCTAAGGAGTCGGCTGAATCTGCTGCAACGACGCATGGAAGGGGCCTCGCATGACCCGGCCCGACACCCCGCGGACGGCCGTCCGCGCCCGAGCCACTCGGTGGTCGCGCTCCGATCGACGGGGCGCCGTCGCCGTCGCAGGATCGACCCGATGACGGCCGAGGGGGCGCCGGTCAGCGCGGCGACGCGGCGTGCGGCGGCCTACCCCGCCTCGCCCGAGTGGTACACGGACTTCGAGGCGTACGAGCTCACCGGCCTCGAGCCCGAGGCGGGCGTGCACCGGCGCGACCCGAGCAGCATCCTCCTCGTCGACGGGACGTACCACGTCTGGTACTCCAGGTCCGTCGGCGACGCGGTCGGATTCGGCTCCGGCGACCCCATGGCCAAGGTGTTCCCGTGGGACTTCTCCGAGGTCTGGCATGCCACGAGCGACGACGGCGTGCACTGGGTCGAGCGCGGCCGGGCCGTCGGGGCGGGCGAGCCCGGCTCGTACGACGACCGCAGCGTGTTCACGCCCGAGGTGCTCGCGTACGACGGGCGCTTCCACCTCGTCTACCAGGTCGTCCAGTCGCCCTACCGGCTGCGGAGCCTGGAGTCGATCGCGATGGCGACGGCCGAGAGCCCGTTCGGCCCGTGGCGGAGATCCGAGGGCCCGCTCGTCGTCCCCGAGGCCGACGGCGACTGGCTCGGCGACGCCGACGACCGGCTCGCCGTGACGTCGCAGGGGTCCTTCGACAGCCTCAAGGTGCACGACCCGCTGCTGCTGCCCTACGACGGGCGGTTCTTCCTCTACTACAAGGGCGAGCAGATGGGGGAGCGGTACACGGCGGGCGGACGCTCGACCCGATGGGGCGTCGCGATCGCCGACCGCGTGGAGGGGCCCTACGAGAAGTCGCCCCTGAACCCCGTGACGAACAGCGGGCACGAGACGTGCCTGTGGCTGCACGACGGCGGCGTCGCCGCGCTGCTCACGACCGACGGGCCCGAGCGCAACACCATCCAGTTCGCGCCGGACGGCGTGAACTTCGAGATCCGCGCGTTCGTGCCCGGCCCGCCGGTCGCCGCCGGACCGTTCCGCGACGACGCGCCGACGATCCATCCGCTCGACGGGCTGCGATGGGGGCTCTGCCACGACGTCAGCGGCGAGTGGGGGTACTTGCGCGGCTTCCGCGCCGACGAGCGGATGAAGCAGATGTACGAGAACGGGATCAGTCCCGAATCGGCAGCCCTCGACGGCGCCGGCAAGCCGCTGGGAGCCCGGGCATGACGAGTGTGGACCTCGACGCGCACGGCGGGCCGCGCGTGCCCCGGCGCGCCGACGCCCCTGCGGAGGGCGACGCCCCGCCGAGACCCGACTTCACCGCGAGAGAGCAGACGACCGACATGACGACGATCCAGCGGGTGCGGACCGACCTCTACCGGGTCCCGCTCAAGCGGGACCTCACCGACAGCACGCACGGCGTGATGATGGACTTCGAGCTCATCACGGTGCGCGTGGAGGACTCGGACGGCGCCGTCGGCGTCGGGTACACCTACACCGTGAACCACGGCGGCGCCGCGGTCGCGACGATGATCGAGCGCGACCTCACCGGATGCCTGGTCGGCGCCGATCCCGCGAGGATCGAGCAGCGCTGGCAGGACATGTGGTGGCGCCTGCACTACGCCGGACGCGGCGGGCACCAGACCTCCGCGATGTCGGCGGTCGACATCGCCCTCTGGGATCTCGCCGGCATCCGGGCGGGGATGCCGCTGTGGCGCCTGTTCGGCGGGTACGACCCGGTCGTGCCGGTGTACGCCGGCGGCATCGACCTCGAGTTGCCCCTCGAGGCGCTGCTCGACCAGGCCGACGGATTCAGAACCGAGGGCTTCCGAGCCATCAAGATGAAGGTCGGCCGAGCCGACCTGCGCGAGGACGTCGCCCGCGTGGCGGCCATGCGCGAGCACCTCGGCGAGGGGTTCCCCCTCATGGTCGACGCGAACATGAAGTGGTCCGTCGACGAGGCACTGCGCGCCGCGCGCGCGTTCCTCCCCTTCGACCTCACGTGGATCGAGGAGCCCACCATCCCCGACGACCTGCCGGGCAACGCCCGGATCGTCGCGCTCGGCGGCCACGCGATCGCCGCGGGCGAGAACCTGCACACCATCTACGACTTTTCGAACGCGATCGACGCCGGTGCCCTCACGCTCCCCGAACCCGACGTGAGCAACATCGGCGGCTACACCACGTTCCGCAAGGTCGCGGCGCTCGCCGAGGCCCGCAACCTCCGCCTGACCTCCCACGGCGTGCACGACCTGACCGTGCACGCGCTCGCGGCGACCCCGAGTCGCACGTTCATGGAGGCGCACGGCTTCGGGCTCGACGAGTACATCGCCGAGCCGATGACGATCGTCGATGGGTTCGTCACCGCGCCCGAGCGTCCCGGCCATGGGGTCGACCTCGACTTCCACGGGCTGCAGGAGCTCGGCGCGGCCTAGCGTCGCGGCGCCGGTACCGATCCCGGTACCCGCTCCGGCTCAGGCGGTGCGGCGGTCGTACCTGCGCCGGGCGTCGAGGATGCCGGCGATGTGGTCGATCGCCCAGGTCTCGAGCACCTTCAGCGGCCCGCCGAGGTCGCGTCCGACCTCCGTGAGCTCGTACTCGACCCTCGGCGGCACCTCGGGGAACACCGTGCGCTCGACGAGGCCGTCGCGTTCGAGGTTGCGGAGGGTCTGCGTGAGCATCTTCTGCGAGACGCCGTCGATCCGGTCGCGGATCTCGCTGTAGCGAAGCCGGCCGCCCATCAGCGACCCGACGACCAGCACCGTCCACCGGTCGCCGATGCGATCGAGCAGGTCGCGGGTGGGGCAGTTGCGGTCGTACGGGTTCCATACGGGATCAGGCATATGGCCTCGCTCTCGGATCGGCGGCGGTTCCGCGCCCGCGGCGTGCGGTTCGGGAGAGAAAGGCACTGCAAGGTGCCTACTTCCCGCGGGGATGTTGCTCTCTTATGGTAAGTCAGAGCGACCTGCGGCGCGCGGAGGGCGGTCGGAGCGTCGAGCACTGGGATGTCGGCGCGCCGATGCCCAGCGAGCTGTCACACGACAACGGGGTCTTCCAGGGCTCGACGCGCGTGCCGCGGAGGCGTAGGAAGACGCTGAGGGACGATGACGAAGGAGACGGACATGGATCAGGATCGCCTGGAGCGGAACAAGGCCAACGTGATGGCCTTCTACGACCAGATGTTCAACAAGTCGGAGCCGCGGGAGGCCCTGGACACGTACGTGGGGTCCGAGTACATCCAGCACAATCCGGACGTCGGCGACGGCAAGGAAGAGTTCATCGAGTACTTCGAGCGGATGTCGGCCGAGTACCCGGGCAAGCGCGTCGAGTTCAAGCGCGCGATCGCCGAAGGGAACCACGTCGTGCTGCACTGCCACCAGTTCTGGCCCGGCGACCTCGAGTACGCCGGGATCGACATCTTCCGACTGGACGACGAGGGGAAGGTCGTCGAGCACTGGGATGTCCTGCAGGTGATCCCGAAGACGTCGAAGAACGACAACGGGATGTTCTAGGCGCGGTACACCTGCCCGCCCGGAAGACCCCGGGCCGGCGGGTGCACGCGATCGGCCTCAGGCCATCGTGTCGAGGATCGCCGTGAGCTGGTCGAGGGTCGTCAGCGGATTCACGATCGCGAACCGCGTGTTCGGACGTCCGGCGTGCGAGCTCGGGGTGACGAAGGCGCGCTGCTCCTCCAGCAGGCGGGCCGACCACCTGGCGTAGTCGGCCTTCGTCCAGCCGTCGCGCTCGAACACGACGACCGACAGCTGCGGCTCGCGGACGAGGCGCAGTCCGTCGCGTCGCTCGATCTCGCGGGCGATGTCGTGCGCGAGGCGGATGGAGTCGGTGACCGCAGCCCGGTAGGCGGCGGCGCCGTGCGTGGCGAGCGAGAACCACAACGGCAGCCCGCGGGCGCGGCGCGTGAGGTGCGCGGCGTAGTCCGACGGACTCCACTCGCTCGTCTCGGTGAGCGTGTCGAGGTACTCGGCGTGCTGGGTGTGGGCCCGGCGGCCGGTCTCGGGGTCGCGGTAGATGAGCGCGCACGCGTCGAAGGGCGCGAACAGCCACTTGTGCGGGTCGACGATCACCGAGTCCGCGCGCTCGACGCCGGCGAACCGGTGCCGGGCCTCGGGGGAGAGCATCCCCGCGAGTCCGTAGGCGCCGTCGACGTGGAGCCAGACGTCGAACTCGTCGGCGACCGACGCGATCGAGGCGACGTCGTCGACGATGCCGAAGTTCGTCGATCCGGCGGTGGCGACGACCGCGAAGACCGCCTCGCCGTGCTCCTCGAACGCCGCACGAACGGCCGGCCCGCGCAGCACGCCGTCCTCGCCCGGGGGCACCGGCACGACGTCGACGTCCATCACGCGTGCGGCCGAGGCGATCGAGGAGTGCGCCTCGGCGCTGCAGACCACGACCCAGCGGCGGGGCGGCTCGTCTTCCGTCCGCGCCGCCGCGGCGCGCGCGTGCTCGCGGGCCGCGACGAGGGCGGAGAGGTTGCCGAGCGTGCCGCCCTGGACGAAGACGCCGCCGGCGGTCGCCGGCAGGCCGAACTCTGCGGCGAGGAAGGCGAGCACCTCGTTCTCGGCGTAGACCGCGCCGGCGCCCTCCATCCACGAGCCGCCGTACAGCGCGCTCGCCGAGACCACGAGGTCGAACGCGATCGCCGCCTTCGTCGGGGCGGTCGGGATGAACGACAGGTACTGCGGATGGTCGGTCGTGATGCACGCCGGCGCGAGCACGTGCTCGAACCGGGCGAGCGCGCGGTTCGCGCCGATGCCGTGCTCGTCGATGCTGCGGCCCGCGAGGCGGGCGAGTTCGGACGGCGCGACGGACTTGTCGAGCGGGGCGTCATCCGTGAGGATCCTGGCCCGCGCGTACTCGAGCACGAGGTCGACGAGGTGCTCGGTCCGTTCCGACACCTCGTGCATCGCGGTGGGTGGGGCTGGTGCGGTGTGCTGGGTCATCGGTCCTCCGGTGGTCTCGCGGGTCGGCGACAAGTGTGCATGCGACGGCCTCCATACGCCAGTTGTGTGACGATAGAGGATCGATAACGCACGAATCTTGCGCAGGGCTTCGAATCAACGCACGTTCGGTGACTCGGATGCAACGTCCCGCATCGGCCGTGCCGGCACCACGCCTTCCGCTCGTCGACGGCCGCGGGTCGGGGGTCTTGCGGACCCTGCGGCGCCCCGCTACAGTCCTCCTAACTAACGATCGTTAGGTTGATGATGACCAGAGCTCAGATCCTCTCCGAGGCCCGCGACCTGTTCGCACGCAAGGGCTATGCCGACACGAGCCTGCGCGAGATCGCCCAGGCCGTCGGCATCAAGACCCCGTCGCTCTACGCCCACTTCACCGGCAAGGAGGCCCTCTACGCGGAGGTCTACGAGCAGGTCGGGCGCGAGCACGCCGCCTACTTCGAGGAACTCGCGAACGAGAGCGCGGACCTCCCGCCACTCGAGCGGCTGCGTCATCTGCTCGACGGGATCGAGGCCTACTACCGTGGGCGCCCCGACCTCGCCGAGTTCAGCCTGCGCGCCGCCATCGCCGAATCCGGTCCGGTGGGCGGCGGGCTGCGCGAGATGTTCCTCGACTCCGAGGGAAGCCTCGCCGACGCCATCCGCGACGCGTTCCGCGCCGGCGTCACCGACGGCTCGTTCCGCACCCGAGACGAGGAGGGCTTCGTCGCCCTGTTCCTCGTGCTCATGGACGGGCTCTTCCTTCACCTCACCCACTACACGCCCGAGGTCTACGCCGAGCGCCACGACCGCGCCTGGACGAGCCTCTCGGGCCTGCTCACCGGAGGCACCTCATGAACACCACCGACTACGAACACGGCAGCGTCCCGGCCGACCAGCGACGGAGCTGGTTCTCGATCGCCGCCGTCTGGATCGCGATCGGCATCGACATCTCCGGGGCGTTCCTCGGCATCGAGCTCGCGACCGGGATGGAATTCGGCCCGGCGCTGCTCGCCACGACGGTCGGCTCGCTCCTGCTCGGCCTGCTGGCGATGGCCTGCGCCTACGTCGGAGCGGCGACCGGACTCTCGACGGCCATGGTCTCCCGCGCGGTCTTCGGGCGGATCGGCGGCATCGTCCTCGCCGTCGCCCTCGCCCTCAGCCTGCTCGGCTGGTTCGCCGTCCAGGCCGGGTTCTTCGGCGTGAACGCGCAGATCGCGTTCACCGAGATCACCGGGGTCGATGTTCCCGTGGCCGTGTTCACCGTCATCGGCGGCATCCTGATGGTGCTCACCGCGCTGTGGGGCTACCGCACCATCTCGAGGCTGAGCACCGTCGCAGTGCCCGTCCTCCTCGGCCTCCTGGTCGTCGGCATCGTCGTGGCGATCGCCACGCGCGGCACCGAGGGTCTCTCCGCTCCCGTCGAGGCCTACTACACGTTCGGCGGCGCCGTGTCGCTCGTGATGAGCATCTTCATCCTGGGTGTCGTGACCGCGCCCGACATGGCGCGCTGGGCGAAGACCCCGAAGCAGGCGATGGCCGCCGGCTTCGTCGGGTTCCTCTTCGGCAACTCGATCATCATCTTCGTCGCGCTCGTGCTCTCGCGGATCATGGGCGAGACCGAGCTCATGACGATCTTCTTCCTGCTCGGCCTCGGCGGCGTCGCGGTCATCGTGCTCGTGCTCGCGCAGTGGACGACGAACACCACCAACATCTACTCCGCGGCGCTGTCGTTCGCCGCCATCGGAGACCCGCTGAGCCGCCGCACGCTCACCATCGTGGGCGGCGTGATCGGCATCGTGATCGCCGCCTTCGGCGCCGCCGACAACTTCATCCCCTTCATCTCGGCGATCGGCGTCGTCGTGGCGCCGTTCGGCGGCGTGTACCTGGCGTCGTTCGTGGTCGAGCGCCGATCGGGCCGCTTCGACCTCGACGCCGAGCACCGCTCGGTGAACGGCTGGGCGGTGGCGGCCTGGGTCGTCGGCACGGTCGTCGCGCTCGCGACCACTCGTCCGTCCGACGGCCTCGGCTTCGGCTGGTTCGACCTCACCACGATCCCGGCGCTCGACGGCCTCCTCGTCGGCTTCGCGGTGTACCTGCTCGCCGCACTGCTCGTCTCGCGCGGCGACGCGACCGGATCCGGCCGGTCGGCCGGCAACGGGGAGGCGGAGGCCGACGCCGCCGCTCCGCGCGACGGCCGCGCCGACGAGGTGGTCGCATGAGCACCGCGCTGCGGACCATCGCCGAGGTCGACGTCGACGGCATCGCGCTCGGCGCCGCGGTGCTCGGGACCGGCGGCGGCGGCGATCCCCACGTGGGCTCCCTCATCGCCAAGCGCCTCATCCGCCTGCACGGACCCGTCCGCGTGATCGGGCTCGACGAACTCGGCGACGACGACTTCGTGGTGCCGATCGGCGGCATCGGCGCCCCGTCGGTCGACGTCGAGCGCATCATGGCCGAGTCCGAGCTGTCGCAGGCGATCGCCGCGATCGGCCGGGCGACGGGTCGGACGCCGACCGCGGTCATGCCCATCGAGGTCGGCGGCGGGAACTCGATGATCCCGATCGCGACGGCCGCGCTCACCGGCCTCCCCATCGTCGATGCGGATGCCATGGGGCGCGCCTTCCCCGAGGCGCAGATGGTGACCTTCCACCTCGCGGGATACGGCCCCGGCGTGACCGTGCTCGTCGACCACCACGGCAACGAGGTCGTCTCGTACCCGGCCGACGGCACGTGGTCGGAGCGGCTCGCACGCGCCACCACCATCGAGATGGGCGGCGCCGCGACGATGATCGACTACGCCTACGGGGGCGCCGTCGTGCGCGAGTGCGGGATCCCGGGCACGTTGAGCCTCGCCCGGCGCATCGGGGCGGTCCTGCTCGGCGATGACGAGGCCGCCCGGGCCGACCGGGTCGGCGCCCTGTGCGCCGAGCTCGGCGCGGTGCGGCTCTTCGACGGCAAGGTCGTCGACCTCGACCGCCGGGTCGCTGGCGGCTTCACGCGCGGCGCGGCCGAGCTCCACGGCATCGGCGACGATCGCGGCGCGAGCCTGCGCCTGGAGTTCCAGAACGAGATGCTGCTCGCGCAACGCGACGGCGCGCTCGCGGCGGTCACGCCCGACCTGATCGCCGTGCTCGACCTCGCGACGGGTCGCCCCGTCACCACCGAGGCGCTGCGGTACGGCGCCAGGGTCGCCGTCATCGGGATCCCCTGCCACGACAAGTGGCGAACCCCCGCGGGCCTCGCGGAGGCGGGACCGGAGCACTTCGGGTACGACGTGACCTGGGCTCCGGTCGAGCGGCTCGCGGCGGCGCGGGTGCACGACGTGCGACCAGTGGGTCGCCGGGAAGCGACGGAGGCGGCGTGATGGGCTACCGGATCGGCATCGACGTCGGCGGCACCAACACCGACGCCGTCATCCTCGACGAACAGCTGCGGGTCGTCAGCGCCGTCAAGCGCCCGACGACCGCCGACACCGGCGACGGGGTCGCCGACGCGATCGACGCCGTGCTCGAGGCGTCGGGCGTGGACCCCGGCCGCATCGCGTTCGCGATGCTGGGGTCGACGCACTGCACCAACGCGATCGTCGAGCGCCGCGGGCTCGGCCGCGTCGGCGTGCTGCGGCTCGGTGCGCCAGCCACGACCGCGGTGCCGCCGCTCGAGGGCTGGCCCGACGACCTGCGCGCGGCCCTCGGCGAGCACGCCTACGTCGTCGGCGGCGGCTTCGAGGTCGACGGCCGCGTGCTCGCCGAGCTCGACGAGGCGGCCGTGAGGGAGGCCTGCGGGCGCATGCGCGGTGAGGTCGACGCGGTCGCCGTCGTCGGGGTGTTCTCGCCCATCGACGAACGGCACGAGGAGCGCGCCGCCGAGATCGTGGCCGAGGAGCTCGACGTGCCGGTGTCGCGATCGGCCCGGATCGGCGCACTCGGGCTGCTCGAACGCGAGAACGCGACCGTGCTCAACGCCGCCCTGATGCGCACGCTGCGCGCGATGGCGGAGGGGTTCGTCGCGGCGCTCGAGGCCCGCGGCATCCACGCCGAGGCGTACTTCGGGCAGAACGACGGCACGCTCATGCGGCTCGAGTACGCGCTGCGTCATCCGGTGCTCACCATCGGCTGCGGCCCGACGAACTCGATCCGCGGCGCCGCGCACCTCTCCGGGGCGACCGACGCGCTGGTCGTCGACATCGGCGGCACGACGACCGACATCGGCGTGCTGGCCGGCGGCTTCCCACGGCAGTCGGCCACGGCGGTCGAGATCGGCGGCATCCGCACCAACTTCCGCATGCCCGACGTGCTCTCGGTCGGCCTCGGTGGCGGCACGGTCGTGCGGCCCGCTGATGGCGGCGTCGTGCTCGGCCCCGACAGCGTGGGCTACCGCATCCGCACCGAGGGGCTCGCCTTCGGCGGGTCGACGCTCACCGCGACCGACGTCGCGATCGCCGCGGGCGGCGCGAGGATCGACGGGATCGGCACGCCGCTCGTCGCCCCGGCCACCGGTGCGGCCGCCTGGGCGGCGATCCGCGAACTGCTCGAGGACACGATCGACCGCATGAAGCCGAGCGCGGCCCCCGTGCCGGTGATCATGGTCGGCGGCGGCAGCATCATCGCGCCCGACGTGCTCGACGGCGTGGGCGAGGTGATCCGGCCCGAGCACTTCGGGGCCGCGAACGCGGTCGGCGCGGCGCTCGGCGACGTGGCGGGACAGGTCGAGCAGGTGTACCGCGTCGACGGCGATCGCCGCGCGGCCGTCGAGGCCGCCTCCCGCGACGCCGCCGCGCGGGCCGAGCGCGCGGGGGCGGACCCCGCGAGCATCGAGGTCGTCTCGATCGAGGAACTGCCGATGGCCTACATGGACGGGCAGGCGATCATGATCCGGGCGCGCGCGGTCGGCCGGCTGGCTGCCTGAAACGGGCGATCCGGGAGAGGATGCAGGCATGCCGCCGGGAAGCACCGACCTCGATGCCATGCTCCGCACGCTCGACGTGGAGGCGCGCGCCGAGCCGTACGTGTTCGCGAACGTGGCGCCCGGCGACCCGGTCCTCGCGTTCGCCGACGCGATCGTCGTCGAGCGCGAGGGGGTCACCGCCGTCGTCCGGGCGGACCTCGCCGTCGCGCGTGGCGTGCCGCACGAGTTCGAGGCGGCGTGGCTCTCGCTCACGGTGCACTCGGCGCTCGAGGCGGTCGGGCTCACGGCGGCCTTCTCGGTCGCCCTGGGCGACGCCGGAATCAGCTGCAACGTGCTCGCGGGCTTCCACCACGACCACATCCTCGTGCCGTGGGCGCGTCGCGACGACGCGGTGGCGGCGCTGCGCGCGCTCCGCGCGTCGTCCGGCGGGCCTCCGCCGGGCGACGCGGGCTGATCGGCTCGCCTCAGCCCGCGTGCGGGCCCGGGATCTCGCCCGACTCGCGCACGACCAGTCGGGTGCCGAGCATGATCGTCTCGGGCGGTGCGGCCTCGCCCGCGAGCCGAGCGAGGCACCGCCGGGCCGCGATGCGCCCCATCTCCTCGATGTCCTGCGCGACGACCGTGAGCGGCGGGTCGAACAGGTCGGCCGTGTCGAAGTCGTCGAAGCCGATGAGCGCGACCTCGTGCCCGCGGCCGGCCTGCCGGAGGGCCCGCGCGGTGCCGACCGCGCAGCGGTTGCTCAGTGCGAAGAGGGCGGTCGGAGGTTCGGCCGACGCCAGGAGGTCGCGGGTCGCGGCGGCCGCGGCATCCTCGTCGGTGCAGTCGAGGCGGACGAGTCGGTCGTCGTCGGCGACGCCGGCATCGGCGAGCGCCATCCGGTGCCCGATGACGCGGTGCCGAACGGTGTAGAGGTCGCGTCCCGAGCCGATCACCCCGATGCGCCGGTGCCCGAGGCCCACGAGGTGCGCGGTCGCCTCGCGCGCGCCCCCCTCGTTGTCGGCGATGATCGTGTCGGCGACCACCCCGCTCGGCGGCTGGTCGACGAAGACGAGCGGGAGTCCCATGGCCTGCTCGGCGCGCAGGAACGACTGGTCGGGGCTGCGCGGCACGATGATGAGCGCATCCATGCGGCGCGATGACAGCGCGAGGAGCTTGGCGAGCTCGGTCTCGGGGTCGGGGGTGGTCGCGGTGAGCATGAGCGCGTCGTGCTCGGCCGCCACCTGCTCGATGCCGCGGATCAGGTCGACGAAGAAGCGGGCCGAGGTGTGCTGCGCGACGACGCCGATCGTGTTGTCGGAGGTGCGACGGCGCAGGCCCCTGGCCAGGTCGTTGCGGCGGAAGCCCAGCTCGCGCGAGACCTCGAGGATGCGCTCGGCGGTCTTGGCGGAGACGCCGGACTCGTTGTTCAGCACGCGCGAGACGCTCTTGATGCTCACGCCGACGCGGTCGGCGATGTCCTTCATGGTGGCGGGCTGGCCGGGGACGACCGCCGGCGTGCTCGCGGCTTGCGACTCGGCCACCGGCACCTCCTCACGGCGTCGCCGACCCGGTCGGCACCCGATCGGCGATCTTCGAACGATCTTCGGCGAACCTCTTGACAACGCCTCGCGTGGCGTCGATGCTAGCAAACGTCAACGTTGACGGTCAACGTTGACGCAGATGGGAGACAGGCGAATGCACGCGGTCCACGGCACGGCCCTCACGAACCACGAGGGAACGGATGGCGCGCGCCGCGCGCCCGGCACCGGCCCATCGCCCGATGACCGAGCCCAGGGCACCCGCAGCATCCGCGCCGTCGTCGTGCCGCACACCCACTGGGATCGCGAGTGGTACGCGCCGCTCGAGACCATGCGGCTCCACCTCGTGCGGTTCCTCGACGAGCTCATCGACGTGCTCGAGACCGACCCCGACCTCCCGGTCTTCCTCCTCGACGGCCAGACCGTCATGCTCGACGACTACCTCGAGGTCCGACGCGGGCAGCGCACCCGCGTCGAGGCGCTCATCCGCGACGGCCGGCTCCGCCCCGGACCGAACTACGTGCAGCCCGACGAGTTCCACGTCTCGGGCGAGTCGATCGTGCGCAACCTCCTCATCGGCCTCACGAGCGCCCGCGAGTACGGCTGGGTGATGCGCGAGGGCTACCTGCCCGACACGTTCGGCCACGTGCACCAGCTGCCGCAGATCCTGAAGGGCTTCGGTATCGACACCTTCTACGCGATGCGCGGCTTCGGCCAGGACCCCGACGAGCTCGGCAGCCAGTTCTGGTGGGAGGGGCCGGACGGATCGCGCGTGCGCACCGAGTGGCTCACCGAGAGCTACTCCAACGCCGCCGTGCTCACCGCGGCATCCGAGACCACCGTCCTCCACCACGGCGCGCTGGTGCGGTACGACACGCTCGCCGAGCTCCTCGGCCGGATGTCGCCGCGCGCCGCCTCGGGCGTGCTGCTCCTGCTGAACGGCGGCGACCACCTGCACGTGCAGCGCGGGCTGCCGGCCATGGTCGAGGCGCTCGACGGCGAAGAGGTCGCGCGCGAACTCGACGTCGAGCTGCGGCTCGGCGGGCTCGAGGAGTTCCGCGAACTCATGGACGACGCCCCCGCGCCCGGCACGACGATCACCGGCGAGCTTCGCTACGGCCGCACGCACGCGGTCTTCGACGGCATCGGCTCGACCCGCACGCCCATGAAGGGCCACGCCGAGCGCACCGAGTCGTACCTGTCGGGCGTCGCCGAGCGCCTCGATGCGCTCGCGACCCTCGTCGACGGGCGCACGAGCGCCGACCTCCTTCGCCATGCGTGGCGCGAGCTCGTGAAGAACCACGCCCACGACTCGATCTCGGGCTGCTCGGTCGACGAGGTGCACGACGAGATGGAGACCCGGTTCACGACCATCGGCCAGGGCACCCGCGCCGTCGCCGACGACGCGCTCGCCCGGATCGCGACCGCGGTGCCGACCGCGCCCGGTGAGATCCCCGTCGTCGTCGTGAACCCGAGCGGGTTCGCCCGCACCGGATCCGTGAGCGCCGAGGTCCTGCCCGATCTCGACGCGCCCGTCGGCATCCGCCGGTTCGGCTGGCTCCAGCGCGAGGGCGTCGATCTCGACGGGTACCGCCTCGTCGACGCCGACGGCCGCACCGTGCCGCACCGCCGCACCCCCGGCGCCCGCCTCCTCGTGGCCGACACGCTCGAGCGCCGCAAGGAGCTCCTGCTCGACCGCGTCGACTTCGTCGCGACCGACGTGCCCGCGCTCGGCACGGCTGTCTACCGCCTCGTGCCCGGTGCGGACCCCGACGCGGCCGAGCCCGCCGCACGCGCCGGCGACGCGGCCCGTCCGGTGCTCGACAACGGCATCCTCCGCGTCGAGGCCGACCGCCGGGGCACCGTCTCGATCACCGACCTGCGCACCGGGCGCCGCCGCGAGGGACTGCTCGAGCTCGTCGACGAGGCCGACGCCGGCGACGAGTACGGCCACGCTCCGATCCCCGGCGACGTGCCGATCGTGGGCGCGGACACGGCCTCCGTGGCCCTGGATCCCGACGGCGCGCTGCGCATCGACCGGCGGATGGTCCTCCCGGCCGGGCTCTCCGCCGACCGGCGTACCCGGTCGCCCGAGCACGTCGAGCTCACCGTGACGACGGTGCTGCGCCTCGACCCCGGCGCCGACCTCGTCCTGGTCGACGTCGACGTCGACAATCCGGCACGCGACCACCGGCTGCGCCTGCGGTTCCCGACCGGCACCGCGACGGCCGAGACCGTCTCCGAGTCGGCGTTCGGCGTCGTCCGCCGCGACGGCTCGATCCCCGACTCGAACGGATGGCAGGACCGCCCGAGCGGCGTCTTCCCCATGCGACGCTTCGCGGCGCTCGCCGCCGACGACGGCGCCGAGGGCGTGCAGGTGCTCGCCGAGGGGCTGCACGAGTACGCGGTCGACGCCGACGGCGTGCTCGACGTGACGCTGCTGCGCTCGGTGGGCTGGCTCGCGCGGGTCGACCACGCGCTGCGCCCGCACAAGATCGGCCCCGAGATCCCCACCCCCGGCGCCCAGTGCCTCGGGCGGTCGAGCTTCCGCACCGCCGTCCGCGTCTTCAGCGGCGCCTCCGGCGTCGGCCACCTCTACCGGGCGGCCGAGGCGTTCTCGGTGCCGCTGCAGGCGGCGTCGCGCTGGAATCGCGAGGTGCCGACCACGACGCCCCGCGTCGCGACCCTCGGCCTCGCGATCGAGCCGGCCGAGGTCGTGCTCTCCGCGGTCAAGACGGCTGAGGACGGCGACGGCCTGGTGGTGCGCGTGTTCAGCACCGCCGACGAGCCCGTGACCGCGACGCTCCGCCCCGGGTTCGCGATCGGGGCCGCGCACGCCTGCGACCTCGAGGAGCAGCAGATCGGGGCGCTCGCGACCGACGCCGACGGCGCCGTGCGGATCGACCTCGGCCCGGCGCGCATCGCGACCGTGCGACTGACCCCGACCACCGCGGGCGGCGGCGCCGCACCGCGAACCGACGACGAGTGAGAGGCAGTGACGATGACCGTCCGACCCAGGCTCCTGGAGATCCAGACCACGAGGCGACGCCTGTTCCAGCTGGCGATCGCCGGCGCCGGCACGGCGCTGCTCGCCGGCTGCGGATCCTCCCCGCGCGGCAGCGCCGGAGCGCAGAACGTGTACTGGCAGGCGATCCCGCCCTACTCGCTGCAGGGCACCGACCCGAACCGGGTCGGGTACCTCACCGACCAGCTCGCCGCATTCGAGTCGGCGTCCGGGTGGAACGTCGAGCCGCTCGTCACCTCGGCCGACACCACGCAGGCCATGGCCAAGCTCGTGCTGCAGGCCTCGCAGGGCCGGGCCCCCGACATCTCGCAGGTCGACGGCTACCTGTTCGGGCGCATCGCGAACTCCGCGCAACCGCTCGATGAGGCGGTCGCGGCGGCGGGGCTGAGCCTCGACGACTGGCTCGAACCGCTCCGGCCGAACATGACCGGGCCCGACGGGCCGGCCGGCGGCATCCGCGCGTTGCAGTTCACGACCGACGTGCGGGTCCTGTACTACCGCAAGGACCTCGTCAGCCGCCCACCCGCGTCGTGGGAGGAGGTGCTGTCGATGGCCGGCGAGCTCGAGTCGGCCGGTGCCGGCGTGACGCTGCCCGCGGGTCGCAGCGAGGGCGCCGTGACCACGACGCTGTGGCCGCAGTACTGGGCGCAGGGACATGAGCTCTTCGATGCGGACGGCGAGGTCGCGTTCGCCGGCGGCGCGGCATACGACGCCATGGCGCAGGCGCTCGGCGTCGTCGACGGGCTCATCGGCTCCGGCGTCACCCCGCAGCGCGTCGCGACCTTCGGCAAGGAGGACGACCAGAACACCGACATCGTCGCGGGCCGGACCGCGATGTTCGTGGGCGGCAACTGGCAGGCGACGGCGCTCGACAACCTCATGGCCGACGAGGACTTCTTCGAGGCCTGGGGCGTCGCGCCGATCCCGACCGTGACCGGGCAGGACCACCGCACGAGCGCGGGCGGATGGGTGTGGGCGGCGTTCTCGGAGGACCCCGAGGTGGTCCGCACCGGGACGGAGTTCGTCATGGACACCTTCGTCGACGACGACGGCATGGCCGCCTGGTGCAGCCTCGGCGGCTACCTGCCACCGCGCGCGAGCGTCTACGACCACCCCGACTACCAGACCAACCCGTTCACCGAGACGTTCCGGGAGCACCTGGCGGAGTACGCGCAGGTGCGGCCGGGCGCCCGCAACTACGCCAAGGTCTCGGATGCCATGCAGGTGGCGCTGTCGAGCGTCGCTGCCGGCATCGCCGAACCCGAGCAGGCCCTGGACCAGGCCCTGATCAAGGTCAGCTGAGGAAGGACAGAGGACGTGACGACTACGACGACGCCACCGACGGTCGCGGCGACCGTGCCGGGCCCCTATCGCGATCACTCGCGGCGGGGGAACCGCACCGGACGGGTCTGGCCGTGGCTGCTGCCCCTGGCCGTGCTCCTCGCGGCCGTGATGATCTACCCCATCTTCGAGATCGTGCGGCTGAGCTTCACGAACGCCACCCTCGTCGCCGGCGAGCCGTACGAGTACACGCTGGACTCGTACCGCCGGCTGCTGCTCGGCGACGACTTCCGGAACACGCTCGGCATCACCTTCGTGTTCGTGCTCTTCTCCACGGTGTTCCAGCTCGCCCTCGGCTTCGGGGCGGCGCTGCTCGTGAACGGCGCCGAGCGCCGCAACCTGCGCGGCACCGTGGTCACCCGCACGATCGTGCTGACCGCGTGGGCCGTGCCCGGCGTCATCATCGGCATCATCTGGCGGCTGCTGTACGAGGAGAGCGAATCCGGCATCCTCAACTACCTGCTGACCTTCGTCGGCGGGAGCGGGCAGACGCCGTTCCTGTCGGATCCGAACCTCGCGCTCGTGTCGGTGATCGTCGCGAACGTCTGGCGCGGCACGGCGCTCAGCATGATCCTCTGCTACGCGGGCCTGAAGACGATCTCGACCGACGTCTACGAGGCGGCGAAGATCGACGGCGCCAACGCGGGGCAGACGCTCACCCGCGTGACCATCCCGATGATGCTGCCGATCCTGCTGACCACGCTCGTGCTCGTCGTGGTCGAGACCTTCAACACGTTCGACATGGTCCTCTCGCTCACCGGCGGCGGACCGGGCAAGTCCACCGAGGTGCTCGCCCTCAGCGTCTACGACCAGATCTTCCGGCAGCTCGACCTCGGTCAGGGCGCTGCCAACGCGGTCGTGCTGATGGTCATCAACCTCGTCATGATCGTGCTCTACCTGAGAATGGTGGAGCGCCAGGAGAGGATGTCCTGAGATGCGACCGAACCGCCTCGGCGATGCCGGCTACTACCTCGCCCAGCTGCTGCTGATCATCGTCTTCGCCTTCCCACTGCTGTGGGTGCTCTCGCTCTCGCTGAAGAGTGCGGAGGAGACCCTGGCGTCGCCGCCGACGCTGCTGCCGCAGTCGTGGTTGTTCAGCAACTACGCCGACGTGCTCTCGACGACGCCGATCGGCCGGTACCTGCTGAACTCCGCGATCATCGTGCTGCTCACCGTGTTCGGCACCCTGCTGCTGGCCGTGCCGGTCGCGTTCGCGCTCTCGCGCTACGTGTTCAAGGCCAAGCGCTCGTACAGCCGCGGGCTGCTCGCCGCGCAGCTCATCTCGCCGCTCGTGATCGTCGTCCCCGTGTACCAGGTGTTCGCGGCCACGGGCCTGATCAACAACTACTTCGGCCTGATGCTGGTCTACATCGCGATCGTCGCGCCGTTCATCACGTGGTTCCTGAAGACCTACTTCGACACGATCCCGCGGGAGCTCGACGAGGCCGCGTCGATCGACGGCTGCACGCCGAGGGAGGCGCTGGTGAAGATCCTGCTCCCCGCGGCCAGGCCGGGCATCGTGTCGGCGGCGATCCTCGCCGGGGTCACGAGCTGGTCGCAGTTCGCGGTGCCGTTCATCCTGCTCGACGACCGCGACCTGTACCCGGTGTCCGTGGGCGTGGTGAACCTGCAGGCGACCGCGGGCGAGATCACCACCCAGTACCTCGCGGCCGGCAGCATCATGGCCATCGCCCCGGTGCTCATCGTGTTCGTCCTCCTCCAGCGCTACATCGTCGGCGCGCTCACGGCCGGCGCGGTGAAGGGGTGATCGTCGCGTGATGCGGGTGCTCGTCGCGCCGGACTCGCTCAAGGGGAGCCTCGCCGCCGCGGATGCCGCCGAGGCGATCGCCGCGGGATGGCGCAGCGCCCGACCGGGCGACGAGCTCGTGCGCATGCCGATGGCCGACGGGGGAGAGGGCACGGTCGCGGCGATCGCCGCGACCCGCCCCGACGGGCGGCTGCGCACGGCCGACGTGGTCGGGCCGGGCGCGGAGCGGGTGCGGGCGCACTGGCTGGAGCTGCCCGACGGCACCGCGGTCGTCGAGCTCGCCCAGTCGAGCGGGCTGCCGCTGCTCGCTCGACCCGACCCGCTCGGAGCGCACACGCGCGGGCTCGGCGAGACCATCGCCGCAGCGCTCGATGCGGGCGCGCAGCGGGTGGTGATCGGGCTGGGCGGCTCGGCGAGCACCGATGGCGGAGCCGGAATGCTGTCCGCACTCGGGGCGCGGTTCCTCGACGAGCGTGGGCGCGACCTGCCGCTCGGCGGGGCCGCGCTCGGTCGGCTCGAGGTCGTCGACCTCGCCGGCCTCCGCGCGGCGCCCGCGGGCGGCGTGCTCTGCCTGAGCGACGTGACCTCCCCGCTGCTCGGGCCGGACGGCGCGGCGCCAGTGTTCGGCCCGCAGAAGGGGGCGGACGCCGACCAGGTGCGCGTGCTCGAGGCGGGCCTCCGTCGGCTCTCGCAGGTCGTCGGCGACGACGGTTCGCGACCCGGTGACGGCGCGGCGGGTGGCACCGGCTACGGGCTCCGCGCGCTCTGGGGCGCCGAGCTGCACCCCGGTGCGGCTCGGACCGCCGGCCTCGTCGGCGTCGACGACGAGGTCGAGCGCGCCGACCTCGTGATCACGGGCGAGGGTCGGCTCGACCGCACGTCGCTGCGCGGCAAGGTCGTCGGCCACCTCGTCGACCGCGCTCGCGCCGTGGGCGTTCCGGTCGTCGTCATCGCAGGACAGGCCGAGGCCGGCGTGCTCGACGGCCGGCATGGCGCGCACGTGATCACGCTCGCCGACCTGGCGGGCGGCGCCGACGCCGCGATCGCCGACCCGCGCCGGTGGCTCGAGGCCGCGGGCGCCGCCGCCTCGGGCGTCGCCGCCGCGATCGCGTCGAGCGGGGAGCCCGCGCCAGGGGGACGCGGGAATGCGTCCCGCTGATCAGACGTTTGATCACCGTGTCGAAGCGAGGAGGGGCGCGATGCCCGAGATGATGAACGCGATCCGGACCACGGCCGAGGGCGGTCTGGAGTACGCGCAGGTGGAGCGCCCGACGCCGGGCGGCACCGAGGTGCTGGTGAAGGTCGCCGCCGCGGGGGTGAATCCGGCGGACTGGAAGTCGATCGAGCCGCCGCCCGGCGGCGAAGCGCCGATCGTGATCCCCGGATGGGATCTCGCGGGCACGGTCGTGGAGCTCGGCCCCGGCGTGACCCGCTTCGCCGTCGGCGATCGGGTGTTCGGCATGCCTCGATTCCCCGCACCGGCCGGCGCGTATGCGGAATACGCGACCTCGCGTTCGCGGGAACTGGCGAAGATCCCCGACGGCGTGTCGGACGTGGTCGCGGGCGCGGTGCCGCTGGCCGGGCTGACGGCGTGGCAGGCGGTCGTGGACACGCTGAACGTCGTCGAGGGCGAGCGGGTGCTCGTGCATGCGGCGGCGGGCGGGGTCGGGCACCTGGCCGTGCAGATCGCGAAGGCTCGCGGCGCGGAGGTGTGGGGCACGGCGTCGGCCCGGAACCACGACCAGCTGCGTGAGCTGGGGGTGGACCACCTCATCGACTACCGGAGCGAGCGGTTCGAGGACGTCGCGACCGGCATCGACGCCGTGGTCGACCTCGTCGGCGACGGGGAGACCGCGCGCCGCTCGATCGCCTCGATGCGCCGCGGCGGGCGCCTGGTCGCGATCTCGCCGTTGCTTCCGGACGCGGACGTGCTCGAGGAGGCCGGCGTGCGCGCGCAGTTCGTGCTCGTCGAGCCCGACGAATCGGGGCTCGAGCAGCTCGCCGCGATGCTGGCCGACGGCTCGCTGCAGGTGGTCATCGGCGGGGAGCGGCCGCTCGCCGAGATGTCGGAGCTGCACGAGCTCGGTCGTCGCGGCGGCCAGTTCGGCAAGCTCGTCGCCACGGTCTGAAGATGTGAAGGGGGACACGATGACGGAGCACGACGCACCTGCCGGGTCGGCCGGTGAGCACCACGAGTGGGAACGGATCCGGACCCGGGAGGACTACCTCGCGCGCTGCGCCGACGTGGCCTTCGGCGACGCCGACGGCGCGTCGATCGCAACGAGCGACGGCCGCATCACCGGAGAGTTCGGCGGGCAGGAGCTCGTCGGCACCTGGGAATGGGAGGGCGAGTTCTTCGCCCGCACGAGCCGGCTGGGCGACTTCGATCTCGGGCGGGACGAGCTCGTGATCGAGGTGGACGGCGACCGGATGCGATTGACGCTCGAGCGCGGGGCGGGACCGACCGTGGTGTACGACCGGCTGACCGACCCGCCGGGCGCGGTGATCTCGATCGTGTCGAGCTTCGACATCCACGAGGCGCAGGTCGATCGGTTCATCGCGGCCATGGTCGGCAACCAGCAGGTGGTCCGCGCGGAGCCCGGCAACCTCGAGATGCGGCTGTTCCAGGATGTCGCCTCCCCGGGCACCTTCTTCGTCCTCGGGCGAACGGACGGCGCGGCCGGGCTCGAGGCCCATGTCGAGGAGACCGAGGACCGCGGCATCGCCGACGAGGTCGCTCCGGCGCTGCGCACGCCTCCGGTGACCATGGAGCTTCACGAGCTGCTGCCGCCGCGCGATCGCACGGCGGGCCAGCGCCGGGAGCGTCCGGACGACCTCATCGTGTTCGGGGTGTTCGACCTCGAGCCGGGTCGGCGCGACGAGGTGCTGCGCACGTACGAGCTGCAGGTGCTGGCCGTGCGGCGGAGCCCGGCGAGCGTGGGTTTCGAGGTCTACGCCGTCGACGGCGACCCGGACCGGGTGCTCGTCGTCGAGCGGTGGAGCGACGCCGACGCGGCGCAGGAGTTCGCGACGACCGTGCCGCGCTCGATCGCGACCGGGGCGCTGCTCGCCGAGGCCGTCACGGGCGACCTCGCGTCCGCGATGCACGTGGTCCGCGAGATCGATCCGCCCACGCGCGCCGGATGACACGATCGGGACGTTGCGATCACGGCGCGCGGACGAGCGCATGACGAGGGGGTCGACGGACATGATGAAGACGGTGCTGATCACGGGATGCTCGACGGGGCTCGGCGTCGCCGTCGCGGTGGGGGCGGCCCGCGCGGGGCACGCGGTCTACGCGACGATGCGCGACCTCGGCAGGCGCGGAGCGCTGGATGCCGCCGCCGCGGAGGCCGGCGTGGAAGTGCACGTTCGCGCGCTCGACGTGCAGCACCGGGCGAGCATCGACTCCGTGGTGGCGGAGATCATCGACACCGAGGGCCGGATCGACGTGGTCGTGAACAACGCGGGCATCGGGTTCGTGCGGACCCTCGAGCACGCGACGGAGGACGAGATCCAGCGCGTCGTCGACATCAACCAGCTCGGCGTCATGCGGTGCACGCAGGCCGTGCTCCCGCACCTGCGTCGGCAGCGTTCCGGCCACGTCATCGTGGTGTCGTCCGTCGGTGGACTCGTGGGGCAGCCGTTCAACGAGATCTACTGCGCGACGAAGTTCGCCGTCGAGGGCTTCATCGAGGGGCTCGCGAGCTACGTCGGGCCGACCTTCGGCATCGACTTCAGCGTGATCGAACCCGGCGGCATCTCGTCGGCGTTCGCGGCGAACGTGATGGCCGACCTGCAGGCGAGCGGCGGGCTCGGCTCAGAGGAGTACCAGGAGATGTTCGCCCGGTACCGGGACGCGGTGGCGTCGACGCCGTGGGAGCATCCGGTCTCGCAGACGCCGGAGGAGGTCGCCGAGGTGGTGCTCGAGGTGATGGAGGCGGAGGAGCCGCCCATCCGACGACGAACGTCGCCCTGGGCCGAGCAGGTCACCGAACTGAAGACCGGCCTCGATCCCGACGGCCGCAGGCTCCAGCGGCAGGTGATGGCCGACTTCTTCGGCATGCGCTGATCCGAGGGCTACGTCGTCGCGGCGCGCACCATCTCGCGCGCCGTGGATGCGGCGACCCGAGGATCGTGCTCGAGCACCTTCGGGCGGACACGGAGCCCCGCACCCGAGGTGGCGACGCATCGGCGTAGCCTGAGGTCCGTGGCGGGGCCGTACGGGCTTCGCCCGTCGGTGGGAGGTTCCGAGTGGCCGGAGCGCGTGGTGGTCGGACCGTGACCCGAGATGACGTGGCTCGCCACGCCGGGGTGAGCGTGGCCGTCGTCAGCTACGTCGTGAACGACGGACCGCGCACGGTCGCCGAGGAGACGAGGCGCCGCGTGCTCGAGAGCATCCGGGAGCTCGGATACCGCCCGAACGCGATGGCGCGCGCGCTCAAGCGCGGCCGCAGCGAACTGATCGGGCTCGTCGTCTCCGACACGACCAACCCGTTCTTCGCCGAGTACGGGCACGCGATCGAGGAAGCGGCCTCCGAGCGGGGCCTGTCGGTGATCTTCTCCAACTCCGCCCTCGCGCAGAGCCAGGAGCGCGACCTGGTGCAGAAGCTCGTGTCGCGCCAGGTCGACGGGCTCCTGCTCGCGAGCACGCAGGACGAGCCGGAACTCGGTCCGGCGCTCGACGGGGAAGTGCCCGTCGTGCTCCTCGACCGGGCGAGCGCGATGCCCGGACTGGTCACGATCGGGACCGACTTCCGCGCCGCCTCGGCACGGGCGGTCGAGCACCTGATCGAGCACGGGCACCATCGCATCGGCATGGTGTCGGGCTACACCGGCGGGCGGACGACGTCGGATCGCGAGGCGGGCTGGGCCGACGCGCTGCGTTCGGCCGGCCTCGAGCGCGGCCCGCTCGTGCGCGAGGCCTACGGTCGCGACGGCGGGTACGACGCCGGACGACGCATCCTGCGCGAACCCGAGCCGCCGACCGCGATCTTCGCGAGCTCCGACCTGCTCGCGATCGGCCTCGTCCGCGCGGCGCACGAGGCCGGCGTGGACATCCCGTCGCAGCTGGCCGTGATCTCGTTCGACGGGTCGGCCGAGTCGCAGTACTCGTGGCCGCCGCTGACCACCATGCGCCAGCCCGTCCGCCAGATGGCGCGCGCCGCGGTCGACGCGCTCGCCGGCCGCCCGGCCGAGCACCACGGGCACGAGGTCTTCGAGAGCGAGCTCATCATCCGGGTCAGCTGCGGCTGCGGACCCTGAGTCCGCCCGGTCGCCGAGAGCCGATCGTCCACATTGGATCTACACGAGTAGACAGTGTGGAATCTACTCGTGTAGAGTCGCAGTCGTCCTGATCGCGTCGCACGGCGCAGCGGCCCCCAGCCGCTTCGGTTGACTACAAGGGAGTACTCAGCTCATGCCCCAGTTCCTGCACGGCGCCGCCCGCCCCGCGGCTCCCCAGCTCTCGCGTCGCGTGTTCCTCTCGGGTGCCGTCGGCATCTCGGCGCTCGCCGCATTGGCCGCCTGCACCCCCGGCGCCGGGGGAGGCGCGTCGACGTCCACGCTCACGTTCGGCTCGTACGCCTCCGACGACATCCCCAAGCGGGCGTACGCCGCCGTGGTCGAGGCGTTCCAGGCCTCCTCGGGTGCCGCGGTGAAGACGAACACCGTCGCCCACAACGACTTCCAGAGCAACATCAACACCTACCTGCAGGGCAGCCCCGACCAGGCGTTCACGTGGTTCGCCGGCTACCGCATGCGCTACTACGCCGACCGCGGCCTCATCGCTCCGATCGACGACGTGTGGGAGCAGATCGGCTCGAACTACAGCGAGGGCCTCGCCAAGGCGTCCACGGCCGATGACGGCAGGAAGTACTTCGTGCCGAACTACAACTACCCGTGGGGCTTCTTCTACCGCCGCAGCATCTGGGAGCAGCGCGGGTACGCCGAGCCGACCACCTTCGACGAGCTGGTGGCGCTCGCCACGCAGATGCAGTCCGACGGGCTCACCCCGATCGCCTTCGCCGACAAGGACGGCTGGCCGGCGATGGGCACGTTCGACTACCTCAACATGCGGACCAACGGCTACCAGTTCCACATGGACCTCGCGGCCCACAAGGAGAGCTGGGACCAGAAGAAGGTCGCCGACGTCTTCGACAACTGGCGGGCCCTCCTGCCGTTCCAGTCGCCGAACGCGCTCGGGCTCACCTGGCAGGAGGCGGCGCAGCAGCTGGCCGACGGGTCCGCGGGGATGTACCTCCTCGGCTCCTTCGTCACGCAGCAGTTCACCGACCCCGAGGTCGCCGCCGACATCGACTTCTTCCCGTTCCCCGAGGTCGCCGTCGAGGGCCGCGATGCCGTCGAGGCGCCCATCGACGGGCTCATCCTGTCCAAGCGCGGCGGCGAGAGCCAGTTGGCCCGCGACTTCCTCGCCTTCATGGGCACCGGCGAGGCGCAGGAGGCGTACTTCGCGGTCGACAGCGCGCAGCTGATGACCTCCTCCGACGCCGACACGTCGTCGTACACCGAGTTCAACCAGAAGCTCGCCGACGTGATCGCGGGTGCGAAGTCCATCAGCCAGTTCTTCGACCGCGACGCGCTCCCCGCCATGGCGAACAACGTGATGATCCCGGCCCTGCAGACCTTCATCCGCGACGGCAGCGTCGACCTGGCCGGCCTCGAGTCGCAGGCGCAGACGCTCTACGCCGCGCAGTAGGAGCATCGACATGTCGGCACCCACCGCAACACCGGCTGCACCGCCCGCCGGCGCGAGTCCCCCCGGCCCCGCGCGCCCCCAGCGCCCCGCGCGTCGGCGGCGGTACAGCCTCCTCACCCGTGGCGACAAGCTGATGCTCGCCCTGATGGTCGCGATTCCGACACTCATCCAGCTGGTCTTCGTCTGGATCCCGACGCTGCTCTCGGTCGGCCTGTCGTTCGTCAACTGGAACGGGCTCGCCTTCAGCGACATCCGTCCCGCGGGCCTGGACAACTACCGGTTCGTGTTCGAGGACTACCCGCCGTTCTGGCCGGCGCTGCAGCACAACGTGCTGTGGCTCGTCTTCCTCGCGGTCATCGCGACGCCGCTCGGCCTGCTCTTCGCCGTGCTCCTCGACCAGGCGCTGCGCGGATCACGGATCTACCAGAGCGTGTTCTTCGTGCCGGTCATGCTCTCGCTGGCGCTGGTCGGCATCATCTGGCAGCTCTTCTACTCGCAGGACAACGGCCTGCTCAACAACGTGCTCGGCACCGCGGGCACGCCCGAGGCGGTGGACTGGTTCGGGAATCCCGATATCAACATCTGGGCGGCGCTCATCGCGGCGACCTGGCGGCACGCCGGTTACGTGATGATCCTGTACCTGGCCGGGCTGAAGGGCGTCGACCCTTCGCTCCGCGAGGCGGCGTCGCTCGACGGCGCGAACGCGTTCCAGACGTTCTTCCGCGTCGTGCTGCCGGTCATGCGGCCGATCAACATCGTCATCGTCGTCATCACCGTGATCGAGTCGCTGCGTGCGTTCGACATCGTCTACGTCATCAACGGCGGCCGGAACGGGCTCGAGCTGATCAGCGCGCTGATCGTGCAGAACCTCGCCGGCGAGGGCCAGGTCATCGGCGTCGGCTCCGCCCTCGCGGTGATCCTGCTCGTGGTCTCGCTCGTGCCGATCGTCATCTACCTCAGCCGGACCTTCCGGAAGGAGCACGCATGAGTGCCACCGAGACCCGCGTGGTCACGACCCGCGATACCGGGCGCCGCGGCCTGCGGCGCAGCGACCGTGACCGCCCGGCGGGCGCGAAGCGCCGTCCGCACGTCGCCACGCACGTCTTCCTCCTCGCGATGGCCGTGCTCTGGCTCATCCCGCTCGTCTGGACCCTGTACACGTCGCTTCGCCCGAAGGCCGACACCGACCGGCTCGGCTACTTCAGCGTCGGCGGCGAGTACAACTTCGACAACATCGTCGACGCCTGGAACCAGGGCGGCTTCGCGACGTACTTCGTGAACTCGGCGATCATCACGATCCCCGCGGTCGTGCTGACCCTGTTCTTCGCCTCGATGATGGCGTTCGCCGTCGCGCGGTTCAGCTGGCGCTTCAACGTCACGCTGCTCATCCTGTTCACGGCCGGGAACCTCCTGCCCCCGCAGGTGCTCGCCGCGCCGCTCTTCCAGATGTTCAAGCTGACGCCGGTCTCGTACGCGATCAGCGACTCGGGGAGTCTGCTCAACACGTACTTCGCGGTGATCGCGGTCGACACGGCCTTCCAGATCGGCTTCTGCACCTTCGTGCTGTCGAACTACATGAAGGCGCTGCCGCACGACCTCACCGAGGCGGCGTTCCTCGACGGCGCCGGCGTGTGGCGCCAGTACTGGGAGATCATCCTCCCGCTCACGCGCCCCGCGTTCGCCGCTCTGGGCACGCTCGAGCTCATCTGGATCTACAACGACTTCTTCTGGCCCCTGCTCTTCATCCAGAGCGGCGATCGGCTGCCCGTGACCACGGCGATCAACAACCTCAAGGGCCAGTTCCTGTCGGACTACAACCTGCTCGCGGCCGGCGCGATGATCACGGTCATCCCGACCCTCATCATCTACCTGCTGCTGCAGCGCCAGTTCGTCGCCGGGCTCACCCTCGGCGCGAGCAAGGGCTGAGGCACGGGCGCGCGCACCGCACCACTGGGAGGCATCATCACCACGTCAACGCTCCGAGGCGGCGGCGCCTCGATCGTCCTGTCGCTCGAGCCCGGCGGCACCCCGACCGTGCTCCACTGGGGGGCCGACGCGGGCGCCGAGTTCCCGCACGCGGCCGCCTTCACCGGCCCGACCGCGTTCTCCGCCTACGACGAACCCATCGGCGCCGAACTCGTGCCCCAGGCGTCGTCCGGATGGCGCGGCCGCCCGGGCGTCTCGGGGTCGCGTTCGGACGGCACCGCGTTCAGTCCGCGGCTGCGCCTGCGCGACCACCGTCGCGAAGACGAGGACGGGGTCCAGAGGCTCACGCTGGACCTGGACGACCCCGTCGAGCGCCTCGGCCTGATCGTCCAGCTCGAGCTGCACCCGACCGGCATCCTGCGGATGCGCTCCACCCTGATCAACGGCGGCGATGACGACTACCGGCTCGAGGCGCTCATGGCCACGCTGCCCGTGGCCGCCGAGGCGCGCGAGATCCTCGACCTGACCGGCCGATGGTGCCGCGAGCAGCATCCGCAGCGGAACGCGATCCAGCACGGCACCTGGGCGCGGGAGTACCGGCACGGGCGGACGGGACACGACGCCTCGGTGCTGACCGCGGTCGGCACGCCCGGCTTCGCGAACCGCTCGGGCGAGGTGTGGGCGACCCACTTCGGCTTCAGCGGCAACCGCGTGACGACGGTCGAGGCGACGCCGGGCGGGCCCACGCGGATCGGCTCCTCCGAGCTCTTCCAGCCCGGCGAGCTCCGCATCGCGGCGGGGTCGGCCCACACGACGCCGTGGGCGTACTTCGCCTACTCGGACCGGGGACTCGACGGCGTGTCCGACGCGTTCCACGCCTGGATGCGCGCGCGTCCGCAGCATCCGCGGTCGCCGCGGCCCGTCGTGGTGAACACGTGGGAGGCGGTCTACTTCGACCACGACCTCGACGGCCTGATCGCCCTGGCCGATCGGGCGGCGGAGGTCGGCGCGGAGCGCTTCGTCCTCGACGACGGATGGTTCCTCGGCCGTCGTGACGACGCCTCGTCGCTCGGGGACTGGGACGTCGACGGCGACGTCTGGCCCGAGGGGCTCGGCCCGCTCATCGACGCCGTGCGCGAGCGCGGCATGGAGTTCGGGCTGTGGGTGGAGCCGGAGATGATCAGCGAGGATTCGGAACTCTGCCGCGAGCACCCGGACTGGATCAGCAGGCCCGGCGAGCACGCGCCTGCGCGTTGGCGCGACCAGCAGGTGCTGGACCTCACGAATCCCGAGGCCTGGCAGCACGTGTACGACAAGCTCGACGCGCTGCTGGCGGCGAACGACATCCGCTACCTGAAGTGGGACCAGAACCGCGACCAGGTCGAGATGGGAAGCCGGGGTCGGGCGTCGACGCACCGGCAGACGCTCGCCGCATACCGGCTCATCGACCGACTCCGACGGGCGCACCCGACCGTCGAGATCGAGAGCTGCTCGTCGGGCGGGGCGCGCGTCGACCTCGGCATCCTCGAGCGGACCGACCGGGTCTGGGCGTCGGACTGCAACGACGCGCTCGAGCGGCAGACCATCCAGCGCTGGACGCAGGCGGTCGTGCCGCCGGAGCTCGTGGGCAGCCACATCGGCCCGCCGACCTCGCACACGACGCTGCGCACGCACGACCTGGGGTTCCGTGGGATCACGGCGCTCTTCGGCCACCTCGGACTCGAGTGGGACCTGCGCGCGCTCGACGAGCAGGAGCTCGGCGACGTGCGGGCGCTCGTCGACCTGTACAAGCGGTATCGCGGGCTGCTGCATGCCGGGCGGACCGTCAACGCGGACGTCGCCGACCCGGCGTTCTCGTTGCGGGGCGTCGTCGCGCAGGATCGCGCCGCGGCCGTGTTCGGGTTCGTCGCGCTGGCGACCAGCCGCGAGGAACTGCCCGGTCGGGTCCGCCTGCCCGGCCTCGACCCCGACGCGCGGTACCGCGTCGAGCTGGTGCACCCGACGTCGGAGCGCTCGACCATCCAGCGGCGGGACGTCGGATGGTCGGAGCTCGGCGTCACCGCCACCGGTGCCGTGCTCGGCCGGGTGGGGCTGCCGATGCCCGCGCTCGCTCCGGAGCACGGGGTGCTGGTCGACGTCCGAGCGCAGGGATGAGTGATGGCCGCGTGTCTGTGCGATTTGCGCACAACCTAGTGCACGGTATGCACCGATGCGATCACGCGGTGGCGGGATAGGGCGCGGTCGCCCCGAGCTCGTGCGAGATGCGCTCGCCGACCGCGCGCAGCTTCGGCATCTCGCGCTCGAGCACCGTGAGTGCGGCCAGCGACTTCACGGCCGTGACCGAGATGCCCCCCTGCACGCTGCCGTCCATCCCGAACACGGGGACGGCGATGCAGTTGATGTAGTCCTCGGCCTCGCCGTCGTCGACCGCCCAGCCGCGCTCGCGGATCCGTGCGAACTCGGCGCGCAGGCCGGCCTCGTCGGTGATCGTGGTGCGCGTGAACCGCTCGAACCCGCAGTTCGCGATCGCGGCGTCCTGCACCTTCTCGGGGGCGAAGGCGAGGATCGCCTTCGCCACGCCCGCCGTGTGCGCGAGTGCCTTCGCGCCGACCCTGGACTGCATGCGCACGGCGCCGAGGCCCTCGATCTTGTCGACGTACACGACGTCGCTGCCCACCAGGGCCGCGAGGTGGATGGTGTGGCCGAGGTCGTCGCTGAGCTCCTCGAGAGAGGGGCGCGCGACCGTGCGCAGGTCGATGCCGTCGAGGGCCCGCTGCCCGATCGCCACGAGGTGGAACCCGACGCCCCAGGTGCCGTCCGGCATCCGCCGCACGAAGCCGCGCGACTCCATCGAGTGCAGCAGTCGGACGATGGTCGAGCGGTGCACGTCCAGCGCCTCGCCGAGCTCCCTCGGCCCCCGCGGTCGCTGCGAGAGCAGCTCGATGATGTCGAGGGCCTTGTTCGTCGAGGTGGACACGCCGCCTCCCTTTCGTCGTCGAACGGTTGGTGTCTGTGCATATTATGCACACCCACGCTCAGAATTGTCACGGATTCGCCAAGATCGGGCCGAGCGTCCCCCTGAACCCTTGTGCTCCGGCCCTGCATGTGTATAGTTGTGATCGTTCAGCGCACAGAGATGTGCAAAATACGCACACACAAGGATGTGGTGACCAGCACATGGGACCTCGCACGATCGGCTTCGCGGCATGAGGATCACCGGTCTTCGGACGTTCCACGTCGCGCCGCGCTGGCTCATGCTGGCGATCGACACCGACCGCGGCCTCACCGGGTGGGGCGAGCCCGTCGTCGAAGGCCAGGCGCGCGTCGTCGAGCGCATGGTCCACGACCTCGGCGAGTACCTCGTCGGGCAGGACCCGCGCCGGGTGGAGCACCACTGGCAGGTCATGTACCGCGGTGCGTTCTACCGGGGCGGTCCCGTCCTCACCAGCGCCATCAGCGGCATCGACCAGGCGCTGTGGGACCTCACCGGCAAGCACTTCGACGCCCCGGTGCACGAGCTCCTCGGCGGGCGGGTCCGCGACCGCATCCGCATGTACGGCCACGCGCGCGGCCAGGGCGTCGAGGACTTCGTCGACGCCGCGCTCCGGGCGCAGCGCTCCGGGATGTCCGCCATCAAGTTCGGCCTCGACGGCCCCGTCGCCGGCGTGGACACCCCCGACTACGTCGCGCGGCAGGTCGCGCGGGTGGCCGCGGTCCGCGAGGCCGTCGGGCCGACGTTCGACATCGCGCTCGACTTCCACGGCCGCACGACGCCCGCGATGGCCAAGCGGCTCATCGCCAAGCTCGACGACCTCGACCCGATGTTCGTCGAGGAGCCCTGCCTCCCCGAGAACGTCGACGCGATGGCCGACGTCGCCGCCTCGACGACCGTCCCGATCGCCGCGGGCGAGCGGGTGTTCACGAAGTGGGGCTTCCGCGAGCTGCTCGAGAAGCGAGCCGTGGCCATCGTGCAGCCCGACCTGTGCCACGCCGGCGGCATCAGCGAGGTCCGCCGGATCGCCGCGATGGCCGAGGCGCATTACGTCTCGGTCGCCCCGCACAATCCGCTCGGGCCGATCTCGCTCGCCGCGTGCCTGCAGGTCGACGCGACCACGCCGAACTTCCTGATCCAGGAGCACCCGAGCATGGAGGACGGATCCGACCTCGGTCACGGGCTGCTCGCCACCCCGTTCGAGATCCGCGACGGCCATGTCGACGTGCCGACCGGCCCGGGCCTCGGCATCGAGGTCGACGAGACCCTCCTCGCCGAGCGCGCCTACGACGGCGCCTGGCCCTCGCCCCGGTTCACCCACCCCGACGGCTCCCACGGCGACTGGTGACCGTCCCACTGCTTCCACCCCCGAATACCCAGCACACCAAGAGAGGAAGAACGATGAAGTCCCACTCCGAAAGCGGTGCAGCCCGACTGCTCGCACCCCGCACGATCGGCGCCCTGCTGGCCGCCGGCACGCTCCTCGTGGGCGTCAGCGCCTGCTCGGCCGACAGCTCTGAGAGCGCCGACGGCACGACCGTCCTGCACGTGCAGGGCTGGAAGGGCGGCGGCTCCGAGATCGCGAACATCGACGCGATCAACGAGGCGTTCAGCGAGGCGAACCCCGACATCGAGCTCGAGTTCGAGTACGTCCCGCCGGGGGACGCGTACAGCCAGAAGATCCAGCCGCAGCTGCTGGCCGGCGACGGCGCCGACGTCATCATGACCGACGTCACGCGCATCCCGGGCTGGAGCAAGGCCGGCTACCTCATGGACCTCTCCGACGAGGAGTGGGTCTCGAACGTCGACCCGTCGGTCATCCCCTCGATCTCGGTCGACGACGTCGTGTACTCCCAGCCCATGGAGCTCATCCCCGAGGGCCTCTTCGCGAACACCGCGCTCCTCGAGGAGGCGGGCATCTCGGAGGTCCCGGCGACCTGGTCGGAGTTCGAGGACGCCCTGGCCAAGCTGAAGGACGCCGGCATCACCCCCATCGCCTACCCGAACAAGGCGGGCGACACCGGCCAGATGTCGCTCAACGGCATCGCCTCGACGCTCATCTACCAGGACACCCCCGACTGGGACGACAAGTTCAACGCCGGTGAGGCCAGCTTCACCGAGTGGGAGGACGCGCTCCAGCAGGTCGCGGCGCTCCAGGAGGAGGGCTACGTGGACTTCGAGCGCGAGCTCGGGACCGACGAGTGGTCGGATGGCCTGAACGACTTCGCCGCCGGCAAGTACGCGTTCTGGTTCCAGGGCGGCTGGATGGTGCAGGCCATCCAGAAGGCGGGCCTGGAGGACTTCACCTTCAACCCGTGGCCCGCGGCTGCGGATGGCGAGCTGCCGAGCGTCGGCTTCATCTCGGGCACCTCGTGGTCGATCAACGCGAACACCGAGAACGCCGAGGCCGCCAAGGCGTACCTCGACTTCTGGGCCGACGCCGAGAACGCCGCACCGTTCCTCGAGGCCGAGCACGCGGTCAGCCCCTGGACCGGCGCCCCGGCCGCCGAGGACGAGGTCGCGGCCACCGTGATCGACGCCTACACCGACGGCCGCTTCCACCTGCTGCCCCGCAACTCGTGGCTGAGCGCCGAGGGCAACAAGACCATGAAGTCCAAGATGCAGGCCTGGATGCTCGGCCAGTACGGATCCGACCAGGAGTTCCTGGCGGATCTCGACGAGGGCCTCCGCCCCGAGTAACCCCCGGTCCCGGGAGGGCGCCCCCGCGCCCTCCCGGGGTCCACCTGGAAGGAACCGACGTGATCGTCCGACACCCGCGCAAGGCGCTGCTGTTCCTGGCGCCCGCCGCCATCATCTACCTCGTCGTCATCATCTACCCGCTCATCGCGAGCGTGCGGCTGAGCCTCACCGACAGCCCCGCCGGCGGCGCCGGCGAGTTCGTCGGCCTGGACAACTTCGTCCAGATGTTCAACGACCAGGACGTCATCGACGCGATGTGGCGCTCCATCGCCTTCGCCGTCGTGGTCTGCATCTTCCAGAACGGCATCGCGCTCGCCATCGCCAGGGCGTTCTACAGCCGTCCGCGCCAGCAGCGCGTGTACAGCGTGCTCGTCCTCCTGCCGATGCTCATCTCGCCGGTCATGGCGGCCTTCATCTGGTCGGCGTTCTACTCGCCCGACGGCGTCATCAACACCGTGCTCAGCAACGTCGGCCTCGACGGCCTCACGCGCATCTGGCTCGGCGACCCCGACATCGCCCTCTGGGCCATCGCCGTGGTGAACATCTGGATGTTCATCGGCTTCTCCGCGGCGATCTTCTACGCCGGCTACATGAACATGCCGAGCGACCTCCTCGAGGCGGCGCGCATCGACGGCGCCGGCGGCCTCCGCAGGTTCTGGTCCATCGAGTGGCCGCTGCTCGCCCCGTCCCTCACCGTGAACGTCACGCTCTCGCTCATCGGATCGCTGAAGGTCTTCGAGTTCCCGCTCGTCATGACCAACGGCGGCCCCGCGGAGTCGACGACCACGCTCACCATGCTCATCTACGAGAAGATCTTCGGCGGCCAGGGACTGTTCTCCTACGGCGTCACCATCGCCGTGCTCCTCCTCGTCGTCGTCGTCGTCCTGAGCGGCATCGTGAACACCGTGCTCCGCCGCCGGGAAGAGAGGATCTGACCGTGTCGACCACCATGACCCAGACCGAGGCCGTGACCACCCGTGTCGGCCGCGGCGGCCGGCGCGGCACCGTCGGCGGCGCGCCCCCCGCTCGACGACGCGCTCGTCCGTCGGTCTCCCGACTGCTCGGCGACATCGGGCTGTTCCTCGCCGTCGTGCTCATCGTCGGCCCGCTGGTGCTGACCGTCTTCGCGTCGTTCCGCTCGCCGGCCGACTTCGCCGAGAACCCGTTCGGGATCCCGATCCCGCCCACGCTCGACAACTACGCGCTCGCGTGGAGCCGGATGAACTACCTGCCGAGCGTGGCGAGCACGGTCCTGATCCTCGTGTCGAGCCTCATCGTCATCATCGGCTTCGGCTCGCTCGCCGCCTACCCGCTCGCCCGCCTCACCCGGCGCTGGACCAACTGGGTCTACCGTGCGTTCATCCTCGGAATGACGCTGCCGGTGTTCGTGATCATCGGCCCGCTCTTCGTCCTGCTCCGCGACATGAGGCTGCTCGACACCTACGTCGGCGTCGTGCTCACCTACGCGGGGCTCTTCCTGCCGGTGGCGATCTTCTTCTACACGAGCTTCCTGCGGCAGATCCCGACGGAGCTCGAGGAGGCTGCGGCGCTCGACGGCGCGGGGTCGCTGCGCACCTTCCGCGTGGTCATCTTCCCGCTGCTGCGACCGGTGACGGCCACGCTGGGCATCTACCTCACGCTGCACGTGTGGAACGACCTGATCGTGCCGCTCGTGTTCCTGAGCGACCCGAACAAGCGCACGGTCATGGTGAACGCCTACTCGTTCATCAACCCGTACACGGTCGACCCGACGGAGCTGTTCCCGGCCGCCATCCTCGGCGTGCTGCCCCTGATCCTGATCTTCGCGTTCATGCAGGGCCGGGTCGTCCAGGGCCTCACCCTCGGAGCCGTGAAGTGAGCGCGGTGCCGATCGGCGTCGATCGTCTCGCGGGCGTCGCGCCCGTGATGATGACGCCGTTCGACGCCGCCGAGGAGGTCGACCTCGCATCGTTCGACCGCGTGCTCGAGCACCTGCTCGCCCGGGACGTGCCCGCGATCATGTTCCCGGGGTTCGCATCGGAGTTCGCCAAGCTCGCGCCCGCCGAGAAGACGATGCTCGGCATCCGCCTGATCGAGGCGACGCGCGGCACGCGCACGGTCCCCGTCCTCGCGGTGCAGGCGCCCGCGACGCGGGTCGCCCTCGACGAGGCGCGCACGTGGGTCGACTCGGGCGCGCAGGCGGTCAACCTGCTGCCCCCGCGCGAGAGCGGCGCTCCGCGCTCGCAGGTGGTCGCGCACTGCCGCGCGCTGCTCGCCGCCCTCCCCGAGACCGCGGTCGTCCTCCAGCACGCGCCGACCGCGCCCGGAGGCCTCACCGCCGGCGACGTGCGCGAGCTCGCCGCCGAGCACCCGAACCTGGTCGCCGTCAAGGTCGAGGCGCGGCCGCCGTACCGGTTCATCGCCGAGCTCGCCGAAGGCGACGCTCCCATCCCGAGCCTCGCCGGCAACGGCGGCCTCTACCTGCTCGAGTCGCTCCGGCTCGGCGCCGTCGGCGTGCAGCCCGGCTCCGGGTTCGTCGAGGTCTACGAGTCGATCATGTCGGTGTGGGCCGACGGCGACGAGGCGACCGCGGCCGGCGTGTTCGGCCGGCTCGTGCCGTACCTGCTCGGGTGGGCCACCACGCAGGACACGATGGTCGCCGCCGAGAAGCGGATCGCGCACCGCCGCGGACTCATCTCCACGCCCGTGTGCCGGCGCCCCGGCGTCGTGCTGTCCGACACCGACGCAGCGGCGGTCGACCGCTTCGTCGAGGAGTTCGCGCTCGTCGGGGAGGTCGCCCGATGACCGTCCGCATCCGCGAGATCCGCGGCTACGTCGTGAAGATGGACCAGAGCTACCTCGGCGGAGGCGCCCAGGTGGTCCCCGATTCCGCTCGCGGGAACTACGTCCGGCACACCAAGTACCGGTCGGCCTACTCGACGAAGTCCGAGACCCTCCTCGTGCGCGTGACCGCCGACGACGGCACCCACGGCTGGGGCGAGGCGCAGGCACCGCTCGTGCCCGAGGTGGCCTCGACCATCGTCGAACGACTCCTGGGCCCGTTCCTCATCGGCGCCGACCCGATGCGGACGCAGTCCGCCTGGCTCGACGGCTACGACGCCATGCGCGAGCGCGGGCACATGAACGGCTACCACCTCGACGCCGTCGCCGCGCTCGACATCGCCCTGTGGGACCTCAAGGCGAAGCTCCTCGGCGTCCCGGTCGCGACGCTGCTCGGCGGTCGCCTCCGCGACCGGATCCCGGCGTACGTGTCGGGGCTCTCGGCTCCCGACGACGCGTCCCGGGTGCAGAAGGTCCGGCGGTGGCTCGACGAGGGCCACCGGAGCTTCAAGCTCCCGCTCGGCAACGGCGTCCGCGAGGACGAGCTGTCCTTCGCCACGGTGCGCGAGCTCGTCGGACCTGACGCCGAACTGTACGTGGACGCGCACTGGCGGTACACCGTCTCGCAGGCGATCGAGGTCGGCGAGCGGATGCAGCCCCACGGGCTCGGCTTCCTCGAGGCGCCCATCGCGCCGGAGGACGGCCCGGGCCAGGCCGAAGTCGCCCGCGCGCTCTCGGCGCCCGTCGCGATCGGCGAGGAGCTGCGCACCAGGTACGACTTCCGCGACCGCCTCGTCGGCAGGTCGGCGGACATCATCCAGCCCGACGTCGGCCGGATGGGCATCACCGAGGCCGAGGGCGTGAACGCGCTCGCCGAGGCGTTCCACACGCCGGTGGCCCTGCACCTCGGCGTCGGGCTCGGCATCTACATCGCGGCCGGCATCCAGGTCGCTGCCGCGACGCGCAACTTCCTGACGATGGAGTACCAACCGGGGCAGCTCGAGGTCGGCAACCGACTGCTCGTCGAGCCCGTCGAGTGCGACGTCGACGGCTACCGCATCCCCGAGGGTCCGGGGCTCGGCGTCGACATCGACCTGTCGCTGCTCGCCGACTGGACGACGTCGAGCTGGGTGATCGGAGGCTCCGATGGCTGAGTCGCGCGACGCGACCGCGGTCGCCCACGCCGTCGCCCCGGTGGGCGACGTGACGGCCGACTTCGGTGAGGGCCCGGTGTGGGATGCCGCCACGGCGACGATCCTCTGGGTCGACATCCCCCGCGGCCACGTGCACCGAACCGACCCGGCGACGGGGGAGACCGCCACGACCGTGCTGCCCGCGCCGGTCTCGGCGGCGTGGCCCACCGCGTCCGGTGGGACCCTCGTCGCCCGCGGCGGCGAACTGGTCCGCCTCGGCGCCGACGGCGGCCTGACCTCGATCGCGCGCCTGACCGAGGGCCCGGCGCGGATCAACGACCTCGGCGTCGACGCCGAGGGCACGGTCTGGGCCGGGACCATGCCGACCGCGCCGACCGACGAGCGGGTCGGCGCTCTGTGGCGGATCGGCCGCGGACGGGTCGAGCGGGTCCGCGGCGACCTGCGCCTGCCCAACGGCATCGGATTCAGCCCCGACGGGAACCGCGTGTACCTCGTGGACACGCTCGACGCCCGCATCTGGACGCTGGATCCGGCCGATCCCGCCGGCGAGGCGGAGGTGTTCGCCGACCTCGACCCCGCATCGGTGCCCGACGGTCTCGCGGTCGACGCGGACGGCCGCGTCTGGGTCGCCTGCGCGGGCGAGGGCGCGCTCCGCTCCTTCACGCCCGACGGCCGACCCGCCGACCGCCTCCCGACGCCGGTTCCCACGGTCACCTCGTGCGCGTTCGGGGGCCCGGACCTCGACGTGCTGTACCTCACGACCGCGCCGCCGCGCGCCGGTGCCGCGGGCCACGACTGGTCCGGACGACTGCTCGAGACCAGGCCGGGTGCGGCGGGGACGACCCCGACCCCGGCCGACGAGACGGATTGGAGCGTACGCGCATGAGCGACCCGACGACCCGCACGGCCGACGGCCTGCTCTACATCGACGGCGACCTCCGCGAGGGCCTGGGCCTCCGCGAGGTCCGATCGCCCGCGACCGGGGAGGTCGTCGGCCGCGTCGCCTGGGCGAGCATCGCCGACGCCGAAGCGGCGCTGCTCGCCGCCGCCCGCGCGGCCGACGGATGGGCCGCGATCGGCGGCGGCGGGCGCGCGCAGTGGATGCTCGCCCTGCAGCGCGCCGTGATCGACGCCGAGCACGAGCTCCGCGCGGCCGTGACCGCCGAGACCGGCAAGACCTGGGAGCAGTCGGAGGACGACCACCGCCTGCTCGTCGACGCGCTCGGGTTCTACGCCGACGCGGCCCGCACGCTCGGTCCCGAGCCGCTCGCCGACCTGGCCGGCACCCACCGGCACGAACTGCGGCGCGTGCCGATCGGCGTCGCCGTCGCGTTCGTGGCCTGGAACTTCCCCCTGCTCAACATCGCGTACAAGATCGGCCCGGCGATGGCCGCCGGAGCGCCGCTCGTCCTGAAGCCCTCGGCGCGCACGCCGCTCGCGGCCTCCGTCCTCGCCCGCATCTGCGCCGAGGTCGGGCTCCCCGACGGGGTCGTGAACTTCGTCTGGGGCGACGACCAGGCCATCGGCGACGCCCTGTCGTCCTCGACGATCCCGGCGCTGATCACGCTGATCGGCTCGACCGAGACCGGCCGCCACGTCATGCGGACCGCGGCGACCTCGATCAAGCGGTTCTCGTTCGAGCTCGGCGGCAACGCGCCGGCGATCGTGCTCCCGGACGCGGACCTCGAACTCGCGGCATCCGTCATCGGCGACCTCAAGTTCGCCAACGCCGGCCAGGTCTGCGTCGCGCCGAACCGCGTGCTCGTGCACGAGGACGTCGCCGACGACCTCGTCGCGCGGCTGGTCGAGCGGGCGCGCGGCGTGCGCGTCGGCGTCGGCGACGCCGGCACCGTCGACATGGGCCCCATGATCGACGAGCGCGCCGTCGACCGCGTGCTCGACCTGGTGTCGCGGGCCGAATCCGACGGTGCGCAGGTGCTCGCCGGCGGGCGCCGCATCGACGATGCGCCCACGCGCGCGTGGGTCGAGCCGACCGTCGTCGCCGACGTCCGCGGCGACATGGCGCTGGCCGAGGAGGAGATCTTCGGGCCGGTCGTCGCCGTGCAGCGCTTCGCCGACGTCGACGACGCGATCGCGCGCGCCAACGACACCGACGCGGGCCTCAGCTCGTTCGTGTTCGGCACCGACCCCGGCCTCGTGGCCCGATGCGTCGACGAGCTGCGCTTCGGCGAGGTGCAGGTCAACGGCGTCAAGTACGCGATCGAGCTTCCGCACGGCGGCTTCAAGCAGTCCGGCGTCGGATTCGACTGCTCGATCCTCGCCCTCGACGACTACCTCGCGACCCAGCGCGTCACGACGCCCGTGGCCGCAGCACCCCACGGAGAGCAGTAGATGCGCATCACCCAGATCACCAGTCACGTCCTGCAATACCAGCTGGACCGCGAGCTCGGGTACTCGCAGCAGTACTACTCGGGCCGCACGACCCACCTCGTCGAGGTGCGGACCGACGAGGGCCTCGTCGGCTGGGGCGAGTGCTTCGGCCCCGGCAACGTGGCCCTCGCGAACAAGGTCATCGTCGAGCAGGTCATCGCGCCGATGCTCGTCGGCACCGACCCGCTCGACCGCGAGGTCTCCTGGCACCGGGTCTACAACCTGCTGCGCGACCACGGCCAGAAGGGCATGCCGATCCAGGCGCTCTCGGGCGTCGACATCGCGCTGTGGGACCTGTTCGGCAAGATCACCGGCCAGTCGCTCACCCAGCTCGTCGGCGGAGCCTTCCGCAGTTCCATCCCGGTCTACGGATACGGCATGATGCTGACCCGCGGCGACGGCCTGGCCGAGCGGATGGCCGAGGAGGCGGCCGAGATCAAGGCGGCCGGCTACGCGGCGACGAAGATGAAGGTCGGCCTCGGCGCGAAGCCCGACATCGGGCTCGTCGAGGCCGTTCGCGGCGCGGTCGGCGACGACTTCCCGGTCATGGTCGACGCGAACCACTGCTACGACGTCGACGACGCGATGCACGTCGGCAGGGCGCTCGGCGAACTCGGCGTCGCGTGGTTCGAGGAGCCGGTCGCCCCCGAGGACCGGGACGGCTACCGGCGACTCCGCGACGGGCTCGAGGTGAGCATCGCGGGCGGCGAGGCCGAGTTCACGCGCTGGGGATGGCGCGACCTGCTCGACGCCGGCTGCGTCGACATCGCGCAGCCCGAGGTCTGCGCGCTCGGCGGCATCTCGGAGTACCTCAAGGTGCGCACGCTCGCGCACAGCAGGTTCGTGCCGATCGTGAACCACGTCTGGGGATCCGCGGTCGCCGTCACCGCCAACATGCACCTGCTCGCGGCGATGCCCGACCTCCCCGGCGGGATGTTCGCCCGCCAGCCCATGCTCGAGTTCGACACGACGCCGAACCGCTTCCGCGACGAGCTCCTCGTGGAGCCGCTCGACCTGCAGCGGCAGATCCGCGAGCACGGCGTGGTCTCCCCGCCGGAGGGCCCCGGCCTCGGCATCGAGGTCGACCGCGACTTCATCGCCCGATTCGAGGTGGCGGCATGAGCGGCGAGATGGCGGGCTCGGTCGTCTGCATCGGCGAGTCGATGGCGCAGATCGTCCCCGACGACGGCGCGGGCCTCGAGCACGCGAGCTCGTTCGCGATCACCACGGCGGGCGCCGAGTCCAACGTCGCGATCGCGCTGGCCAGGCTGGGCACGCGCGCGTCGTGGGCCGGATTCCTCGGCGACGACCCGCTGGGGCGCCGCATCCGCGACGACCTCGCCGCGGCGGGGGTCGCCACGCCCCTCGTGCGGGAGGTCGGCGGGCACCGGACCGGCACCTTCTTCAAGGACCCGAACCCGGCGGGCTCGACCGTGTACTACTACCGGTCCGGATCGGCGGCCACGCTCATGGACGTCGGCTACGCGCGCTCGGTGCTCGACACCGCGCCGCGGGCCGTGCACGTCACCGGCGTGACCCTCGCGCTCTCGGAGAGCTGCTGGGAGTCGGTCACGACGCTCGCCCGCGAGGCGCGGGCGAGCGGGGTGCCGGTCAGCTTCGACGTGAACTACCGCGCACCGCTCTGGCCCGACCGGCGGACGGCGGCGAACGCGATCGAGGCCGTCGCGCGGCGCAGCGACATCGTGTTCGTGGGCCTCGACGAGGCGCACGCGCTCTGGAACTGCGCGACCGCCGACGACGTGCGCGAGATCCTCCCGGAGCCGCGGCGCCTCGTCGTCAAGGACGGCGCGATCGAGTGCGTGGTCTTCTCGGAGGAGGGGCGCATCGCCGTCCCGGCCCTTCCCGTCGAGGTCGTCGAGCCCGTCGGCGCGGGCGACGCGTTCGCCGCCGGCTGGCTGCACGGGTACCTCAGCGGTCTCGACGACCCCGCGTGCGTGCGCCTCGGCCACCTGATGGCGGGCGTCGCGCTCACCTCGCACTCCGACGTGGGCCGCCTCGACGTGCCCGCGGACGAGCTCGTCCGCCGCGCTGCGGAGGGCACCGATTGGATCCCGGCCGGCACCCCGGCCGTCGGCGCGGCGACCGCGCAGGCCGGAGGCTCCCATGCAGCGCTTTGACATCGCCGCCGCGATCGCCTCGAGCGGCATCGTCGCGATCGTGCGCTCGCGCAGCGCGGATGACGCGCTCGAGCGCTCGCGCCGGCTGATCGAGGCGGGCCAGCACGTGCTCGAGGTCTCGCTCACGACGCCCGGCGCGCTGGAGGTCATCACGACGCTCCGGCAGGAATCCGCCGCGGACGTGATCGTCGGCGTCGGCACCGTGCTCGACGGCACCACGGCACGGCTCGCCGCGCTGGCCGGCGCCCAGTTCACGGTCGCGCCGACCGTCGACGAGGAGGTCCTCGCGACCTCGCACCGCTACGGCCTGGCGACGCTCCCCGGTGCCGCGACGCCGACCGAGGCCATCCGGGCCCAGTCGCTCGGCGCCGACTTCGTCAAGCTCTTCCCCGCGAGCGCGTACGGGCCGGCGAGCGTGCGCGACATGCTGCAGGCGCTGCCGCAGGTCGCACTGGTGCCGACGGGCGGCGTGACGCGCGAGGACGCGGCCGAGTACATCCGGGCCGGTGCGGTCGCCGTCGGGATGGGTGGCGCGATCACCGCGGGCGACCCCTCGACCTGGACGGACGGCATCGCCGAACTGCGGCGGTCGATCGCCGAGGCGAAGGCGGGACGCTAGATGACGGTCGCGCGTGGGCGGTGGCGCGGGGAGGAGTCGATCGCGCTCGCCGCGGAGTGGGGCGAGGTCGTCGTGCTCCCGGGTCGGGGGGCGAAGATCGCCTCGCTCGCCGATCGTGCCGGCCGCGAGTGGCTCGCGCAGCCCGACGGCGACCTGCCCGCGGTCGACCACTCGGTTGCGTTCGCCGACGCCGAGATGTGCGGCTGGGACGAGATGGCGCCGACGGTGCGGACCAAGGGGATGGCCGACCACGGCGACGTCTGGCGCACGCCATGGTCTGTGCTCGACGCGCGGGACGACGCGATCGCGCTCGAGGTGCGCACGGACCGGTTCACCCTCCGACGCACGCTGACCGCCGTCCGAGACGGGTTCGTCCTCGACTACGCCGCGCGGTCGCTCGAGCCCGGCCTGCCGTTCCTGTGGATGGCGCATCCGCAGTTCCGCGCCGACGGCGCGACACGCGTACGGGTCGCCCCCGTGCCTCGCACTGCCGCGCGCGACGAACGCGGGCGACTCGTCGAGACGTCGTGGGACGACACGGCCCCCGCACTGGCCGACGTGCCCCGCGGTGCGGGCCGGAAGCTCTGGTTCGGCGTGAGCGAGACGGCGCCGACGGAGCTCGGGGTGCACCACGCCGACGGCGCCGCGCTCACGATGTCGTGGACGGGACCGATCACGGCCGCCGCGCTGTGGATCGACCACTGCTGGCGATCGCGCGAACCCGTCGTGTGCCCCGAACCGGCGACCTCGCCGGGCGACGACGTCGAGGCCGCCGCGGCGGCCGGCTCCGCGCTCGAGTTGTCGGCCGACCAGTGGACCGAATGGACCGTCGCCGTGAAGCTCGGCGCGGGCGACCCTGAGGAGGGTGGAAGATCATGAGGCATTCCGACCGACCCTGGCTGGTCGTGACGGGCGGCTTCGGCAGGGTCGCCCGCGTCGTCGTCCCGCGCCTGGCCGCGAGCCACCGCATCCACGTCGTCGACCGGGCCGGGAAGCCGACCACGTTCGAGCCCGACGCGGTCTCGCTCGGCGAGGCATCCGACCCCGCCCTGCTGCGCACCGCCATGGACGGCGCCGCGGCCGTGCTGCACCTGGCCGCCGACCCGAGCCCCAGGTCGCCGTGGTCGTCGGCCGTCGGCAACCTCGACCTCGCACGCTCCGTGCTCGATGCGGCCGCCGCGGCCTCGGTGCCGCGGATCGTGATCGCGAGCTCGGTGCACGCGTCCGGCGGCGACTACCGGTTCGGCGCGACCCCCGTGCGCACCGACACGCTCGCCCGCCCCTGCTGCGAGTACGGCGTCGGGAAGGCCGCCGTCGAGGCGCTCGCCCGGCTGCGCCACGACGAGACCGGTGCGTCGGTGCGCCTCATCCGCTTCGGCCTGACCGGGTGGGATCCGGTCAGCCGCGGCCTCGCGCAGACCTGGTTCGGCGACGACGACGCCGCGTCGCTCGTCGCCGCGTGCCTCCGCGCGGGCCCCGGGTTCGGCGTCTACCACGGCGTCTCGCGCTTCGCCTCGGCGTACTGGGACGTCTCGAACGCCCGGCCCGACCTCGGCTGGGCGCCCATGCAGGACCTCCCCGTCTCGTACGAGTCGCTCTCGACCCGCACCACCGCGAACTGCGCGCTCTTCGAACCGCCGCCCCGGGCGGCCGCGCGCTGAGCCCGCCCGCACGACCCCGCACGCACGTTGGCCGCCCGGCGGCCGGATCGGAACACCCGACATGACGACCCCACCCACCTCGCCCGCCCGTCTCGCACTCGTCGGCGCCGGGCTCATCGGCACCGACGTGCACCTGCCGCGCCTGGTCCGGCGCACCGACGTCGAGGTCGTCGCGATCGTCGACGCCGACGCCGACCGGGCGCGTGCGGTCGCGGAGCGGTTCGGCGTTCCGCGGCACACGACCGACCTCGACGCCGTGCTCGACGACGCCGGGGTCGACGTCATCGACCTGTGCACCCCGCCCACGCTCCACCGGCCGCAGGTGCACGCCGCGCTCGACGCCGGCAAGGACGTGATCCTCGAGAAGCCGCTCGCGACGACGTTCGAGGATGCGACGGCGGTCGCCGCCCGCGCCGCGGCGTCGCCCGAGCGCACGATGATGGTCGCCGAGAACTGGGTCTACAGCTCGGCCGGGTCCGCGTTGCGTTCGCTCGTCGAGGACGGGGCGCTCGGCGACATCCAGCTCTGGTCGTCTCGGCACGAGAGCGACCACCGCCTGCCGAAGGGCGGCCAGCCGGGCTGGAACTACGACCTGCGGGGCTCGGGCGGCGGCTACCTGATGCAGGCGGGCACCCATGCGGTCTCGCTCGGCCGCTCGCTGTTCGGCGAGATCGAGTGGGTGGATGCGACGAGCCCGCAGGCCTCGGGCGACGGCGATCCGTTCCTCGACCACGAACTGGCCGCCGTCGTCGGCTTCCGCTCGGGCGTCATCGGGTCGCTCACCCTCACGGGCCGGAGCCATCGCGCCGGGGCGCGGGTGCTCCGCCAGGCCGTGTTCGGCACCGACGGCACCGTCGACGCCGACATCCTGAGCGGCGAGGTCACCGTGGCCGGGCTGCGGTTCGAGCCGCCGGGCGAGGTGTCGATGGGCTTCGACGAGGAGTTCGACCACTTCCTCGCGTGCCGTCGCGACGGCCGCACGCCGCGCACGTCGGCCGCCGATCAGCTCGAGACCCTGCGCACCGTCACGGCGATGTACCGCTCCGCCGCGACCGGCGCACGCGTCACGGTCGGGAGCATCGCATGAGCCGGTCCGCGAGCGCCCCGCGCGTGATCGTGATCATGACCGACCAGCACGCGCGACGGGCATCGGGCGCGTACGGTGATCCGGTCGTGCAGACGCCGAACCTCGACGCGCTGGCGGCCCGTGGCACGACGTACGAGGCCGCGTCGTGCAGCTCGCCCATCTGCGTGCCGTCGCGCGCGTCGTTCATGACCGGCCGGCCGGTGCACGAGATCGGCGCGTGGGACAACGCGCATCCGTACCGCGGCGAGCCGCGAGGCTGGGCGCACGCCCTGCGCGACGCCGGCGTGCCCACGACGGTGATCGGGAAGATGCACTTCCGCTCGGCGGAGGACGACACGGGATTCTCCGAGGTCGTCGAGCCGCTCGACGTGGCGGACGGCGTCGGCGACATCTACTCGCTCGTGCGCGACGACATGCCGGCGCGACCGGCACTGGCCGACCTCGTGCGGGAGGCCGGCGTGGGGGAGTCGCCCTACCTCGCGTTCGACCGCCGGGTCGCCGCCGAGACGCGCCGGTTCATCGCCGAGGCCCCGGCGGACCGGCCGTGGGCGCTGCTCGTGTCCTTCGCGACCCCGCACCATCCGCTGAAGGTGCCGCAGGAGTACTGGGACCGCTACGAGGACGTCGAGATCGAGCTGCCGGCGCCGGTCGATGCGGCGCAGCATCCGTACGTGGCCGAGATGCGGCGCGTGATGGGCGTCGACGAGGCGTTCTCGGCGGAGGAGGTCCGCCGGGCGCGCCGGGCGTACCTGGCCCTCTGCACGCTCGCCGACGACCTCGTCGGCGACGTGCTCTCCGCCATCGACGAGCGCGGTTTCGACGACGGCGGGACCACCGTGCTCTACACCTCGGACCACGGCGTCTCGCTCGGCGAACGCGGGCTCTGGTGGAAGCACCACCTGCACGAGGAGTCGGTCGGGGTGCCGCTGATCGCGGCCGGCCCCGGGTACGCGGCGGGCGCACGCGTGGCGCAGCCGGTGTCGCTCACCTCGATCTACCCGACCGTGCTCGATCGGTTCGAGGTCGCCGACGAGCGCGTGGACTCCGGGCCGCTCGCCGGTCCGGTGCTGCCGGCCTCCGACCGCGAGCCGACGACCCTCGCGGGCGGGTTCAGCGAGTACCACGCGCTGGGCGCGTCGTCCGCCGCGTACCAGCTGCGCGACGAGCGCTGGAAGCTGCTGTATTACCCGACGCAGCCGCCGCAGCTCTTCGACCTCCACGACGACCCGGACGAGCTGCGCGACCTGGCCGGCGACCCGGCCCACGCGGGGCGGCTGGCCGACCTGATCGCCCGGCTCCGTTCGGCGATCGACCCGGAGGCGGTGGATCGCCGTGCCCGCGCCGACCAGGCGCGGCTCATCGAGCAGCACGGCGGTCGCGACCGCGTGCTCGCGGGCGGGTTCACGGTTCCGTTCACGCCGCCGCCGGAGGCATGACGGTGCCCGGGGCCGGCGACGTGAGCGCGCGCGAGGTCGCCGAGGGCGTCCTCGTCCTCGCGATCCCGATGTCGCCGACGCTGTCGACGCGGAGCGTCGCGCTCGTCGGCGAGACCACGACCCTCGTCGACGCAGGGACGGCGGATGGCGCCGGCGCGCTCGTCGGCGCACTCGCCCGGCACGGGCTGCCCCGGGTCTCGGACGTGGTCTGCACGCACTTCCACCACGATCACACCGGCGGCCTCGAGCGGCTCGTGCAGGGCGGCGGCGTCGAGGTGCACGCGCACGTGGCGGAGTGCGGCTTCGTGATCCGGCCCGACCTGTTCGGGCGGGCGCTCCGGCGCGCCGGCATCCCGGCGGCGATCCCGGCCGCAGCCGGCGTCCCGGAGGTCTCGGGCGTCCTCGACGGGCAGCCGTTCCCCGTCGGCGGTCGCGAGTGGACGGCGCTGCACGTGCCCGGCCACACCTGGGGTCACCTCGCGATGTGGCGCGCCGCCGATCGGGTGCTCGTGGCCGGGGATGCCGTGCAGGGCACCGGGGTCCCCTTCGCGGGCGTTCCCGGCCAGGGCACCGGCATCCCGTACTACGTCGACGTCACCGCGTACCGGCGGAGCCTCGACCGGATGGCGGCGCTCGCCCCCGAGGTGCTCGTGCTCGCCCACGAGAACCCGGCCTGGGAGGGGACCGTCCTCGACCGCGCCGACGCGGCGGACGCGCTCGCCCGCTCGACCGCGGAGGTCGAGCGGATCGACGCGTTGGTCCGCGACGCGGTCGGCTCGGGCGCCCGGTCAGCCTCCGAGATCGCCGCCCGGGTCTGCGCGGAGTTCGGTGCCGCGGCGACGCCGCAGGCCGAGGTGACCGTGCGGGCGCACCTCGCCGCCATCGACCGCTGACCCGGCAGCGTCGTCGGGCGCGGGACGCATTCCGCGCGGTGCATACACCGGGTCCTTCGCCGCGATCGCCGCAATCGGCATGTCGTGCGTGCGGGTGCCCGCTCGAGTCGCCCGGCGTCATCTTCGGCCGGATCTGTGGACAACCGTAGCCATGCGAGCATCCTGCGCGTAAAATGAACATGGCTGTGCAAAATACGCACAATCGCGACGATGCGAAGGAGACGCAATGATGCGATCGAGAAAGCACACGAGCGCCACGCGGCGCACACGAGCGGCCGGGGCGGGCGTCCTGGCCCTCGCGCTGCTCCCGCTCGGAGGCCTGGCTGCCGGAGCGGCCTGGGCGAACGACGGCATCCCGCCGGGGCAGGACGTCCCCGGCGAGCAGGACATCGCCGAGATCCGTCCGGGCGGCTACCGCCTGTACACGATCCCCGAGGCGTACGAGCTCTACGGCGAGACCGCCGCGATCGGCGACGGTGGCAGCATCGGCGACGTCGTGGGGACCTTCACCAATTACGTCCACGACGACGAGCCGACCCTCGTCGGCCCGGGTGACGACACGGCGGCCATCCAGGCCGCGATCGACGCCGCGTCGGAGGAGACCACCGGTGGCGTCGTGCGCTTCGCCGCCGGGCACTACGAGCTCGGCATGCTGCTGCTCCGCTCGAACACGCGGCTCGAGATCGACCCCGACGCCGTGCTCAAGATGACCGACGACGTCCTGTTCAACGCCGGCCGCGGTACGACCGCCGCCGAGTCCGGGCGCGTCTCGACGGTCGTCAACGTCGAGGTCACGTCGACGAAGAATACGCAGAAGTTCACGATCGACATGTCGCACAAGAAGCCGAACGACCCGGCCGCGGCGTTCCTCCTCGCGATGGTGCGCAACTTCGCGATCTCGAACTTCAGCGTGCAGGACAACTACACGCTCCTGCCGTCGGTCTTCATGGTCCCCGACAGCGACACGTTCGTCGGCGCGCAGCTCGTCGACGACGTGCCCGTGCGCAACCTCTCGTTCGACCGGTGCCCGGACTACGGCGTCGTGCAGAACGCGGAGTCCTTCCACACGCACACCGGCTACGGCCTCTCGCAGGTCTTCTGCGGCAGCCACCTGAACCTCCGCGACCTGTATGCGGAGGGCGGTGTGACGCTCCGGCTCGAGCCGGGCAGCGGTCCCGACCACCTCAACCGTGCCGGCCCGGACGTGGGCGCGATGCACGACATCGAGGTCTCCGACCTCACCAACCGCGGTGGATTCACGACGCTCTACATCAAGCCGCACTCGAAGGAGATCCGGAACGTCCGCGTGCACAACCTGACCGGCATCGACAGCGGGTTCACCCTCATGGTCGACATCGGCAGCGCCGACCTCGACGACCCGCTGTTCGGCCGCGGTCACTACAGCGACACGGTGGTCACCGGGAACATCTCGCTGAAGAAGACCGTGAAGGAGGAGGTCAGCCACATCGGCTTCATGGGCACCTACTTCGTGGCCGACAGCGTCCTCGAGAAGGTCGACCGCCTGGCCGACTTCGGCAAGGACCCGTCCGGCAACCGCTGGTACGTGACGGATGTCATCGCGCCCGTGCTGCTCGCCTCGGAGCAGTCGGCCGACGAGGTCGGCCCGTACGAGAAGGGTCGGTACCAGATCGACCTGTCGGGTGCGAACATCACGTCGAACCACCTGCCGCGCGACGACAACGAGCCGAAGCGCGACCAGCGGATCCTCTACCGCTCGGATGCGCGCAACCTCGACGGGTCGCCGGCGACGGACGTCATCGAGAAGTAGCCTCGACGGGCCGGGCCCGGCGCGCACGACCTCGTGCACGCCGGGCCCGGTCCCTGTCCCCGTGGGACGTCTCGAGCGCCGGGTCCGACCTCGGGTGGGCGCCGGTGCAGGATCTTCCGGTCGACATCGGGTCGCTGCCGACCGAGACGCCGGGGGACTGCGGACTCTTCTCGCCGCCGCCGCCGCCCGAGCGGGCGGGTTGACGCCGCGCGACGCCGTCGCACGCGCGACCCCGAGGCGGCCGGCTCAGTCCGCTCGCATCCCCGAGGATCCCAGCACGCGCTCGACCGTGAGCTCGAGCACGACGCGCTCGGGGTTCGGGCGGGGCTGACGGTAGCGGGCCGCGTAGAGCTCGACGGCGAGGGCGACCGACTCCGGGTCGGTGAGGATGCGCACCGGCCCCTCGAAGCTGATCCAGCGCGCACGGTCGACGGTGTTGACGCTCGCCCGGCCACTGCGCTCGGCGTTGAGGAACTTCTGCGAGCCGCGGCTGCCGATCACGCGCACGATGCCGTCGCGGTAGGTGATCCCGACGGGGACGGAGTGGATCCGGCCGTCGCGCCCGAGTGTCGAGAGGGTCGCGAGGTGGCGTTCGGCCAGGAACTCCCGCGCCGCGTCGGTGATCACTGCAGTCGTGCTCCTCGCCGGATCGTGGTGTCGCTGCGGCCCAGTCTGCCACCCGTCTCGCGACCCTTGACATCCGGACACCGGGAGCGTACTTTCCTGATCAGTTAATTAACCAGATCGGAAGGTACGTGATGTCCTCGACGACCCGCCTCGACGAGGCGTTCGCGGCGCTCGCGAACCCGACGCGCCGCGCGATCGTCGCGCGGCTGGCGCAGGGAGAGGCGGCGGTCGGCGAGCTCGCCGAGCCGTTCGACCTGTCGCTGCCGGCGATCTCCAAGCACATCAAGGTGCTCGAGCAGGCCGGCCTGGTCACCCGCGCACGGTATGCCCAGTTCCGGCCGTGCGCGCTGAACGCCGAGATGCTCGACGAGATCACGGACTGGGCGACGCACACGCGCGCCGTCTGGACGGCGCGCCTCGATCGCATGGACGACTACCTCGCCCACCTGCGATCCGCGAAGGAGGGGGAACGGGAATGAACGGCATGACCGAGCAGGCTCCGGCCATCGTGCTGGAGCGCGACGTGGACGCGCCGGTCGAGGCGGTGTGGGAGATGTGGACCGATCCGCAGCACTTCGCCGCGTGGTACGGCCCGACCGGCTCGACCATCACCGTGGTCGAGTTCGACGTCCGGCCGGGCGGCACGCGCACCATCCGGATGGACGTGCCGACGCCCGACGGGCCGCGATCGATGTGGTTCTCCGGGACCTACCTCGACGTCGTGCCGCACGAGCGACTGGCCTACACCGAGTTCATCTCGGATGAGCGCGGCGAGGCGGTGTCGACGCCCGGGGGGCCGAACGACCCCACCGAGGTGCGGGTCGAGTTCCGCGGCGACGGCGAGCGCACTGCGCTGGTGCTCACGCATCTGGGCGTGCCGGCCGGATCGCCCGGCGAGACGGGCTGGCGGATGGCGCTCGACGCGCTCGACGCGCGCCTGCGCGGGGAGCGCGCCTCCCGCTGACCCGGCGCGCCGACCCGGCGCCACGGACGGTCGGGCTCCGACCGTCCGCGGCGCCGCGGCACCGGCTACGGGCGCAGCAGCACCTTGCCGACGCGGCCCGGAGTCCGGCTCGCGCGCACGGCGTCGCCGATCTCGTCGAGCGCGAAGATGCCGGCGACCGGCAGGGTCAGCTCGCCCGTGAGGATGTGCTGCATGAGCCGGCCGAACAGCATCGAGCGGGTCGCAGCGTCCATGTCGCGGCTCACGCGGCTGCCCCAGAAGCCCTTCACCGTGAGCTGCTTGTAGATCACGTCGGACGAGGCGATCTGCATGGTCGGCGAGTGCATCGCGCCGAAGACGGCGAGCGTCGCCTTCTCCGCGAGGAGCGACGCGACCTCGCCCGTGGACGCGCCCCCGACCGAGTCGACGCCGGCGACGATGGGCGCGCCGCCGGTGAGGGCGGCGACCTCGTCGCGCCACCCCTCCGCGTCGGTCGCGACGACGTTGCCGATGCCCTGCTCACGGAGCTCGTCGACGCCCTCGGCGCGGCGCACGAGCCCGACCACGTTGAGGCCGCGCGCGGCGCCGATCTGCGCCACCATCCGGCCGACCGCGCCGTTGGCCGCGTTCTGCACGATCCAGTCGCCCTCGCTCAGGTCGAGCGAGTGGATGAGGCTGACGGCGCTGAACGGCATCGAGACGAGCTGCGCGGCGGCCTCGTCGGTCACGCCCTCGGGCACGGGGATGAGCCCCGCGGCATCCGCGACGAAGTACTCGGCCCACACGCCGAACGTGCCGCCGGTGACGACCCGCTGGCCGACCTCGACGTTCGCGACGTCGGCGCCGACGGCGTCGACGATGCCGACGGCCTCGGTGCCCGCGCGGGCGGGAAGCTCCGGCGTGAAGCCGTAGTCGCCGCTCACGGTGAGCAGGTCGTGGTTGTGGATCGTCGTGAGCAGCGTGCGCACGCGGGCCTGGCCGGGTCCGGGCTCGGGGAGCGGGTGCTCCTGGACCTCGAGCACCGTGCCGGGCTCGCCGAAGGTGGAGTGGATGAGGGCGCGCATGCAGCGGCTCCTTTCGTTCGTGGTGTTCGGTTCGTGCGTCCGGGGCCGGTCGGCCTCGGGCCGGGTCAGCGGGACGCTCCGGATGCCGCGGCGGCCGCACCGGGCGATGCCGCCGCGGAGTGCATGGACGCCGTCACCTGCTGCAGCGTGCGGATCAGGGATTCGGCATCGCCCTCCCGGACGCCCGCCGCCTCGGCGACGGCCGACGGCAGGTGCGCCAGTTCGGCGCGCAGCGCGGTGCCGCGCTCGCCGATGGCGACGGTGACGACGCGCTCGTCGGCCGAGCTGCGGGCCCGGGTGACGAGCTCGGCCTGCTCCATGCGCCGCAGCAGCGGGGAGAGCGTGCCGGAGTCGAGCTGCAGCAGGTCGCCGAGCGACGAGACGGTCTGCTCGCCCTCGCGCCAGAGCGCGACGAGGACGAGGTACTGCGGGTACGTCAGGCCCCAGGGCTCGAGCAGGCTGCGGTACAGCTGGGTCGCCGCGCGGGATGCGGCGTACAGCGAGAAGCACACCATCTCATCGGTCACGACCATGCCAGCAGTATTGCACGCAATTCAATTGCACACAACGTTATTGCCGGGCGGGGCCGAATGCGGCGGGCTCCGGCGGCCACCGAACGGCGCCGGTGGCCCGGCCCCTACTTCGGGTCGCCGCCGCTCGGCGGCGTGAACGCCTGCCCGATGCCCTTGAGCGCCTCGGTGAGCTCGCTCGGCACGATCCAGAGCTTGTTCGACGCGCCCTCGGCCAGCTGGGGCAGCATCTGCAGGTACTGGTACCCGAGCAGCTTCGGGTCGGGGTCGCCCGTGTGGATCGCGTCGAAGACCGTGAGGATCGCCTCGGCCTCGCCCTGGGCGCGCAGCACCGCCGCCTTCGCGTCGCCCTCCGCCTGGAGGATGGCGGCTTGGCGCTGCCCCTCCGCGGTGAGGATCGCGGACTGCTTGGTGCCCTCGGCGGTCAGGATCGCGGCGCGGCGGTCGCGCTCGGCGCGCATCTGCTTCTCCATCGAGTCCTGGATCGTGTGGGGCGGGTCGATCGCCTTGAGCTCGACGCGGGAGACCCGGATGCCCCACTTGCCGGTGGCCTCGTCGAGCACGATGCGCAGCTGGCTGTTGATGTTGTCGCGGCTGGTCAGCGTCTCCTCGAGGTTCAGCCCGCCGACCACGTTGCGGAGGGTCGTGGTCGTGAGCTGCTCGACGGCGCCGAGGTAGTTGTTGATCTCGTACGTCGCGGCCCGCGCGTCGGTGACCTGGAAGTAGACGACGGTGTCGATCGAGACGACGAGGTTGTCTTCCGTGATCACCGGCTGCGGCGGGAACGACACGACCTGCTCGCGCATGTCGACGAGCGGCTTCACGCGGTCGATGAACGGCACCAGGATGTTCAGCCCCGGCGTGAGCGTCTTGTGGTACCGGCCGAGCCGCTCGACGATCCCGGCGTAGGCCTGCGGGATGATCCGGATCGCCCGGATGAGCACCACCAGGACGAAGATCCCGATGACGATCAACAGGACGACGATGAAGATCTGGGTGACGAACCCGTCGATGCTGATCATGCGTCGCTCCTCGAATCAGGTGGTGGTGCCTCGGTCTGGTGCGGGCGGGTCGGCCGGGTGCCGGTCGCCGCGTGCGATGACGACGGTGGCGCCGTCGACCTGCACGACGTGCACGGTGTCGCCGGTGTCGAGAACCCGGTCGCCCGCGTCGAGGTCCAGGCGCGCCGTCCAGGTCTCGCCGTTGGCGAGCTTCACGAGCCCGCCGGTGGCGCTCACCGGCGAGACGACGCGCCCCGGCATCCCGTCGATCGCCGCGATGTTGCTCGGCGTGAGGTCGGCGCCGCGCCGCATCGTCCGGAGCATGAGCGGGCGGATGGTGAGCAGCAGGAGGACCGAGACGATCGAGGCCGTGAGGAACTGCACCCACCACGGCCAGCCGAGCAGGTCGGTTCCGAGGCCCGCGACCGAGCCGAACGCGAGCATCAGGAACGTGAACTCCAGCGTGAGCAGCTCGATGATCACGAACACGAAGATCAGGATGAGCCAGACGACCCAGAGATATTGGCTCAGGTCCACCAGCAGCATGGCGATCGCCCCCGAACGTCCTCGTCCTCCGAACGTAGCACCGCGCCGGGCGCCTGCGGCTGGGAGCGCCTCAGGCCGCCGGATTCAGGCGTGTCCGGTCGCCGGTCGCGGTCACGCCGGGTCGGTCGCGCGGGCCGCGACGATCGCCGCCGCGATGCGGCCGACCAGTTCGTCGGGGAGCGGTTCCGAGTGGGGGAGGACGACGGAGTCCTTCCCGGATCGGCGCGGCGCGACCTCGGATTCGAGCGGTTCCGGCAGCGCGGGCACGGGGTAGATGCCGATGTGCCGCTTCCACCCGGCGAAGTGCAGCGCGTATCGGCCGCCCAGCATGACCGCCGCGATGCCGTAGCGCATGCGCTCCTCGGCACCGGGGACCTCGGCGAGGATCGCGCGGCGCACCCGCGCGAGTCGTTCGGCGACATCGTCGGGGAACGAGGCGATGTACTGGTCGACGGTCTCCGCCATGTCCCGCATCATCGCACCGCCCGGCGACGCTGGGGAAGGCGCGCGCCCGCCATCGTGGCGCCGTGGTGGGATCATCGGGTCATGGCCCGCGCGAACGGCTCCGCCGACCTCATCCTGCATCCGGTGCGGATGCGCATCATCCGCTCGCTGCTCGGCGGGCGTCGGCTGACGACCGCCGAGCTCGCCGCCGACCTGCCGGATGTCGCGACCGCGACGCTCTACCGGCACGTCGGCACGCTCGCCGACGCCGGCGTGCTCGAGGTCGTGTCGGAGCGGCAGGTGCGCGGGGCGACCGAGCGCACCTACGAGCTGCGCACCGACGCCGCCCAGGTCGACGCCGACGCCCTCGCGGCGATGCGGCCCGAGGAGCACCGGCAGGCGTTCGCGGCCTTCACCGCCGGCCTGCTCGCGAGCTTCGACGCCTACGTCGACCGCGGCGACGTCGACCTCGAGGCCGACCGCGTCGGGTACCGGCATCGGGCGCTGTGGTTGACCGACGCCGAGCTCGACGAGTTCCTGGGCGAGCTCGGCCGGCTCGCCGCGCGATGGGGCGAGCTCGGCCCGGGGGCGGGTCGGCGCCGCCGCGTGCTCTCGACGGTGCTGATCCCCGATGAGGACGCCTGACCCTCGGGTTGCAACGTTCTCAGAAATGAGAATAATGGGATCCGGAAAGGGGAACGCATGACCGCACCCGAGGTCCGGATCCGGGCCGCCGAAGAGGAGCTCCGCTTCGCCGCCGCCGACGACGTGCGTCTCGTCGGCACCATCGCCGAGCCCGCCGACGCGCCCGTCGCTGCGGCGCTGCTCATCCCCGGCTCGGGTCCGGTCGACCGGGACAGCGACCACAAGCGGATGCGACTCGGCGTCTCGCGCGACCTCGCCCACGCGCTCGCCGACGCGGGCGTCGCGTCGCTGCGCTACGACAAGCGCGGCATCGGGGCGTCCGGCGGCGACTTCCTCGCGGCCGGGCTCGGCGACAACGTCGCGGATGCCGCGGCCGCGCTCGCCGCGCTCCGCGATCGATTCCCCGGCCGCCCGGTGTTCGTCGTCGGGCACAGCGAGGGCGGCATCATCGCCGCTCGCGTCGCCGCCGACGACTCCGGCCTCGCGGGCGCGGTGCTGCTCGCGACGCCCGGCGTCACCGGCGCCGAGATGCTCGCCTGGCAGGCCGAGCAGGTCGCGGGGGCGCTCCCCCCGTTCGCGGCGTTCATCGTGCGGCTGTTCCGGATCGACCTGCTCGCACAGCAGCGCCGCACCCTCGAGCGGCTGCGGTCGAGCACGGCGGACGTCATCCGCATCCAGGGTCGCCGCATCAACGCGAAGTGGCATCGGGAGCTGCTCGAGTCCGACCCGCCGCGGGACCTCGCCCTGGTCGCCGCGCCCGTGCTCGCGATCACGGGCGGCAAGGACCTCCAGGTCGACCCCGATGACCTCGAGCGGATCGCGGCGGCGGCCGCGGGGCCGGTCGAGACCGAGCGCCCGGCCGACCTCACGCACCTGCTGCGAACCGACCCGGGCAGGCCGTCGCTCGCCGCGTACCGGAAGCTCATCCGGAAGCCGACCGACGCCGGCCTGCTGGAGCGCGTCGCATCCTGGGTGGTCGCCACCGCCGGCTGACGAGGAGGTGCGGGACCGCGTGCGATACTGCCGCGGTGACCGACATCGAGCTCGCTCGGATCGCCGCCGGCACGGTGACCCTGCACGACGCGCGTCGGAAGGTGCGCTGGAGCGTCGACCTCGAGCCGTTCGAGATCGGCGTCTACCCGGTCACGCAGGAGCAGCTCGCCGAGCTGCTCGGCGAGACGGCGACGCACCCGCGACGCCCGGCGACCGACGTGAGCTGGCTGCGCGCCATCCGCTTCTGCAACGCCGCCTCGGAGTGGGAGGGCCTCGACCCCGTCTACACGTTCGACGGCGAGGACGTCACCTGGCACGTCGATGCCGACGGGTTCCGGCTGCCGACCGAGGCGGAGTGGGAGTTCGCCTGCCGGGCGGGATCGCGCGAGTCGCACTACGGCCCGCTGCCCGAGGTGGCGTGGACCAGTGCCGACGGCGTGGGCGCGCCGCAGGACGTGGGGGCGAAGCTGCCGAACCTCAACGGGCTCTTCGACACCCTCGGCAACGTGTGGGAGTGGTGCTGGGACCTGCTCGATCCCGCCCGCTACGACGAGTACCGCGTGTTCCGCGGCGGCGGCTTCGCCGACGACGCGTGGAGCGTGCGGGCGTCGACCCGCCGCGGGGGAGCGCCGCGGATGCACCACGAGGACGTCGGCTTCCGCGTCGCGCGAGGCGGCTTCGAGGCGACCGATGCCGCGCAGGGATGGTCGGCCGAGGCCGACGCCGTACGCGCCGCGATCGACGGCCCGCTGCCGCCGGGGTGGACGCCGCGACGGTGATCGCGGCGCCCGTGAGGGCGTCCGGCGAGGTGAGCGTCCCTAGGCCAGCGGGTCGAGCCCCGTCGCCTCGACCGAGAGCTCCCAGAGGCGCTCGGCCGACGGCAGGTCGATCGCCCACTCCTTCACTCCGCCCGACCGCGGGTCCGCGTGGTCCGGCGGCACGACCCCCTTGATCGCGCAGTCCTCGGCGTAGATGCCGCCGCGCGACGCCAGCTCGGGTGCGGTGGCCGCCCAGAGGCCGGTCGACGCGCCCTCGGCGGGCGTCTTGAACAGCGGGTTCGCGTTGCCCTCCTCATCCATCCACTGGCGCGCGATGAGCTCCTCGCGCGGCATGTGGCGCTGCAGCTCGGTGAGGATGCCGCCCGGGTGCACGGAGTACGCATGGATGCCGCGCGACTCGCCCCGTACGTCGAGCCCGACCGCGAACAGCGCGTTCGCGCTCTTCGACTGCCCGTAGGCGACCCACGGGTCGTACGGCGTCGACTCGAACCCGAGGTCGTCGAAGCGCACGGGCGAGCGGTAGTGCGCCGTCGAGGAGTACGAGACCACGCGGGCGCCGTCGGCGAGCAGGCCGGCGATGCCGCCGACGAGCGCGAAGTGGCCGAGGTGGTTCGTGCCGAACTGCAGCTCCCAGCCCTGCGCCGTCGTGCCCTGCGGCGTGGCCATGACGCCCGCGACGTTGATGACGAGGTCGATCGGCCGGCCGTCGTCGCGCACCGAGGCGGTGAGGGCGGCGACGGACTCGAGGTCGGAGAGGTCCATCCGGGCGACGTCGACGCCGGAGACGCCGTCGAGCGCCGCGGCGGCCGCGTCGGGGCGGCGCGCCGGCACGAGCACCGAGACGCCGGCGTCGGAGAGGGCCCTGACGGTCTCGATCCCGAGGCCGGAGTAACCGCCGGTGACGATGGCGCGCTTCCCGGCGAGGTCGTGGCCGGCGATCACCTCCGCGGCGGTGGTGCGATAGCCGAACCCGGTCTCGAGCGGCTGCTGACGGGCGATCATGTCC